>CAZVIG010000476.1:0-2044 GCA_964627395.1 uncultured Sedimenticola sp. | reverse complement strand
ACGGGCAGATGAACGAGCCGCCCGGCAACCGCCTGCGCGTGGCCCTCACCGGCCTCACCATGGCCGAGTACTTCCGCGACGAGGGGCGCGACGTGCTCATGTTCATCGACAACATCTACCGTTACACCCTGGCCGGCACCGAGGTCTCGGCGCTGCTGGGCCGGATGCCCTCGGCGGTGGGTTATCAGCCCACCCTGGCCGAGGAGATGGGGGTGCTGCAGGAGCGCATCACCTCCACCAAGACCGGCTCCATCACCTCCTTCCAGGCGGTTTACGTGCCGGCGGACGACCTCACCGACCCGTCCCCCGCCACCACCTTCGCCCACCTGGACGCCACCCTGGTGCTGTCGCGCCAGATCGCCGAGCTGGGCATCTATCCCGCGGTGGATCCCCTCGACTCCACCTCGCGGATCCTCGACCCCCACATCGTGGGCAGCGAGCACTACGAGACCGCCCGCGCGGTGCAGGGGGTGCTGCAGCGCTACAAGGAGCTCAAGGACATCATCGCCATCCTCGGCATGGACGAGCTGTCGGAGGAGGACAAGCTCATCGTGGCGCGGGCGCGGAAGATCCAGCGCTTCCTCTCCCAGCCCTTCTTCGTGGCCGAGGTCTTCACCGGCGCGCCGGGCAAGTACGTGCCGCTGAAGGACACCATCGCCGCCTTCAAGGCGCTGGTGGCCGGCGAGTACGACCACATCCCCGAGCAGGACTTCTACATGTGCGGCGGCATCGAGGACGTGCTGGCCAAGAGCGGCAACTGAAAGCCGGGAGGTAAGCCATGGCCATGACCGTACACGTGGACATCGTCAGCGCCGAAGGGGAGCTCTACTCGGGCCAGGGCGAGATGATCTACGCGCCGGCGGTGATGGGCGAGATCGGCATCGCGCCACGTCACGCGCCCCTGGTCACCCGTCTCAAGCCCGGGGACGTGCGCGTCGATCCCGGCGGCGGCAAGCCCATGGAGCATTTCTATGTCTCCGGCGGCATCATCGAGGTGCAGCCCTTCCGGGTGACCATCATGGCCGACACCGGCGTGCGCGCCGCCGACCTGGACGAGGCGGCGGCGCTGGAGGCCAAGAAGCGCGCCGAGGAGGCGCTGGCCAACAAGACCGGCGAAATGGAGCTGGCCCGGGCCCAGGCCGAACTGGCCGAGGCGGTGGCCCAGCTGCAGACCATCGAGAAACTGCGCAAGATGAAGAAATGAGGCGCCTGTGCCGGTCCGGCGCCGGCAAGGCGTACGTTCCGTGATCTGTTATGGTTCCAACCCTGTCAGCGCCGCTGCCAGGGTTTTTCCCTTTTTGTAGAATCGAGAACATGAGCAAGGAAAAGATACAACCGGGCAAATACGTCACCATCACCTACAGCATCACCGACGAGGAGGGCAAGGTGGTGGAGCAGCACGATCTGCCCATCGGTTTCGTCTACGGCTCCGACACCGAGCTCATCGGCGGCATGGACCAGGCAATCCTGGGCAAACAGGCCGGGGATTCGGTGGAGGTCAATCTTTCGCCCGACCAGGCCTTCGGCGAGCACGACCCCGATCTCACCTTCACCGACGACATCGAGAACGTGCCGCCCCAGTTCCGCCGCGTGGGCGCCGAGGTGCAGATGCAGAACGAGGCGGGGGATACCAAGACCTTCTACATCTCCAGGATCGAGAACGGCAAGGTGACGGTGGATGGAAACCATCCCCTGGCGGGCAAATCGCTGAAGGTTAAGGTGAACATCCTGGAGGTGCGTGACGCAAAGCCCGGCGAGGAGCTCACCAGCGGGATCCATGCGGTGAACATGCCGGGGGGATCCGGCAGTATCAACTGATTCGGTAGGTCGGGCTGGTAGGTTGGGCAAAGCGAAGCGTGCCCAACGAAACGGTGGGAGATTTTTGTCGGGCACGGCGCTGCGCGCCTTTGCCCAACCTACCCTTTCCACCCTTTCGAAAGGGGGCTATTCACGGCCTTCCTGCCAGGAAGCCCCCAACGACCCCACAAAAGGGAAGCCCTGATAAAAGCCATCCCTGGCTTTATCAGGGCACGCTGCGCCGCAA
>CAZVIG010000475.1:0-2046 GCA_964627395.1 uncultured Sedimenticola sp. | reverse complement strand
CGGTGGCCTCGCCCAGGGTGGCGAGGATCTCGCCCAGGTTGCGCCGCAGACGCCGACCATTTTCGGCCAGGGTACCGATCTCGTCATCACCCTGCACCGGGATCTCCTCGCTGAAGTCGCCCTCGGCGTAACGCGCGAAGGCGGCGGAGATGCGGTTCACCGGGACGATCAGCCAGCGATTGCTGAGCACGGTGAGCGCCAGGAGCGCCAGTACCATGCCGCCGATCATGAACGCCAGGCTGCCAAGGATGATCTTCGACGAGGTTTCAGCGGCGCGTGCCGCCTCGGTCTCCATCAGGCCCTCCACCGCCGCGGCCGCCTCGCCCAGCAGGCGGGTGGGCGCCCGGTCGATGCCCGCCACCGCCGCGTCGCCCGCCTTGGGATCGAAGCCGGCCTGCTCGAAGGCCGTCCGGCCCTTGCGATAGGCCTGGCCCATGGCCGCATGCTCGCGCAGAAACTCCGCTATGGTGTCGGCGGCGGCCGATTCCCCGGCGGAGGCGTCGCCCTTGCCGCGCAGCCGTGCCACCAGCGCCTCGCCCCGTTCGCGCACCGCGCGCTCCTGCTTCTCGAACTTGCCCCAGTACTTCTCGTACTTCGCCGGATCGTGGCCGCGCAGCAGGACGTTCTTCCATTCCTGCACCTGTTTTTTGAAGTCGGCCACCATCATCAGGATCTGCTTGTGGTTCTCGGCCTCGTGGTCGATCAGGCCCTGATAGACCTGAACCTGGTTCCAGATGGCGGCGAAGCCCAGCCCGGCCACCAGAGCCAGGATCAGCAGGGCGCCCCCCTGCAGGGCCAGCATCTTGTGTCGGATCGATTTCATCATCTCGCGGCGCTCCCGGCGGCGGTCGTGGTGTTCGTCTTCCCTGCAGCGGCCTGCGACTCGCGATCTTTAGGATTCCGCCGTTTTGCGGCCCCGGACTGGCCGCATGGCCCTGACTGGCCTATACCTTCTCAGGAGAGGAAGCCTTTTCCCGGGAGCACCCCAATGGCACGCCAGGACTTTCCGCGACTCGACGGCTATGCGCTGAGCGCCAGCCGCGACCTGCCCGACAACCGCGACCTGCGCTACGAGCCGCCGCCGGTGCGCCTCAAGGCCAACCTGCTGCGGCCGCGCAAGCTGCATCTGCTGGATCAGGGGCGCGAGGGCGCCTGCACCGGCTTCGCCCTGGCGGCGGTGATCAACCTGCTCAACCAGCAGCGGGGCAGCCGGGTGCGGGTCAGTCCGCGCATGCTCTACGAGATGGCGCGCAAGTACGACGAATGGCCGGGCGAGGACTATTCCGGCTCCTCCTGCCGCGGCGTCATCAAGGGCTTCGCCAACATGGGCGCCTGCCGCGAAAGCTATTGGCCCTACCGGCCGGGGCGGCCCGGCAAGCTCTCGCTGCGTGCGGCCAAGGACGCGCGCAACAACACCATCGGCGCCTACTACCGGCTGCAGCCGCGCATCAGCGATTTCCATGCGGCGCTCAACGAGGCCGGGGTGATCCTGTGCTCGGCCCGGGTCCACGACGGCTGGTCGGCCGGCGCCATCAAGGGCGACACCATCCCGCGCCGCGCCAAGACCAGCGGCGCCCATGCCTTCGCCATCGTCGGCTACAACAGCAAGGGCTTCTGGGTGCAGAACTCCTGGGGCAAGGCCTGGGGCCGGGGCGGCTGCGCCATCTGGCGCTACGAGGACTGGTACGAACACATCATCGACGCCTGGGTGCTCAGCCTGGCCCTGCCCACGCCGCAGATCTGGAGCCTGGGGAGCGTCAACGCAGACGCCGGCACCGTGGGGCGGGTCTCCGGCAAGCCGCCGCGCGCGCGCATCGCCGGCCATTTCGTGCATCTGGACGACGGCCGCTTCCAGGACGCCGGCCGCTACTGGAGCAATCTGGACGACGTGCGGATCACCGCCCGCCACCTCGCCGAGAGCGACAAGTACGACCACCTGCTGATCTACGCCCACGGCGGGCTCAACAGCCCGCGCGACTCGGCGACCCGCATCGCGCATATGCGCGACGTGTTCAAGGCCAACCGCATCTATCCCTACCATGTGAT
>CAZVIG010000474.1:0-2053 GCA_964627395.1 uncultured Sedimenticola sp. | reverse complement strand
TGCCTGCGGAACATGCGGATACGGGTCAAGGATATTCTCGATCTGCTGGCCGCCGGCATCAGTCGTGAAGAGATACTGGCGGATTATCCCTATCTCGAGGACGAGGACATCACGGCTGCCCTACTCTACGCTGCGCGTCAGGCGGACCATCCCGTGCTGCGCGTGGCCTGATCGTGCGATTCCTGCATCGATGCCCAGTTGCCGCCGGCGCTTGCCCGCTGGCTTGAAGAACGTGGGCATGAGGCCGAACACGTGGAGGAGCTGGGGATGTTGCAGGCCACCGATCAGGAGATCTGGCGCCGTACCGGTGCCACCTCGGCAGCATTGGTCACCAAGGATGAGGATTTCGTCACCTTGCTCTCGGTTCGCCCCAATGGCGCGGCAGTGGTTTGGGTTCGGGTCGGCAATACAAGCCGGCAGGCATTGCTGGAATGGTTCGCCAGATTGCTCCCTGAAATCGAAGCGGCCTTGAATGCGGGCGAGCAGTTGATCGAGGTCGTCGGGTGAGCATCGAACCCTCGGTAGCCTGTCATCTAAGTTCCAGCCGAAGTGGTTCCTGCTCGGAAAAACGCTGTAAATACATCCCTGCACGCTCCACGTCGACATCCCTGCCTCCGAGGTGTTTCGAGCAGACACCATCCCCGCTTCATCGACAATTTAGGCCCTTACCTTAATGACATGGCCCTGTGCTGACATCCTTTCCGCTGGTCACCCCGCTGGCTCTGAAGAGGAAATATATGAATACCTGCCGCACCCTGATCCTAGGCGGCGTCCGCTCGGGCAAGAGCCGCCTCGCGGAACGCCTGGCCCGCGAGAGCGGTCTGGCGGTCACCTATATCGCCACCGCCCGGGCGGGGGATGCCGAGATGGCGGCGCGTATCGCCACCCATCGGGCGCGGCGTCCCGCCCATTGGCGCCTGCGCGAGGAATCGCTGCACCGGGCCTCGGCCTGCAGCGCCGAGGCCGCCGAGGACCGCTGCCTGCTGGTGGACTGCCTCACCCTCTGGCTCACCGCCCTGCTCACCCGGTCCGACCCGGGCCTGGCCGAGCGCGAGATCCAGGCCCTGCTCGATGCTCTGCCCCGGCTCCCCGGGCGAGTGCTGCTGGTGAGCAACGAGACCAACATGGGGGTGACCCCGCTGGGCGAACTGAGCCGGCGCTATTGCGACCTGGCCGGCGAGCTGCATCAGGCCCTGGCGCAGTGCTGCGACCAGGTGATCCTGACGATCGCCGGCCTGCCCCAGATCCTGAAGGGAGAACCGCTGTGAACGACGAGATGCTGTGGCTGAACACCCCGCCCGCCGAGCCCGATGCGCGGGCCGCGCGCACCGCCGAGGCGCGCCAGGCCCGGCTCACCAAGCCGCCCGGCGCCCTGGGCCGGCTGGAGTCGATCGCCATCCGCCTGGCCGCGCTGCAGGGGCGCGAACGCCCGCGCATCGAAGGGGTGCGGATCGCGGTCTTCGCCGGCGACCACGGGGTGGCGGCACAGGGCGTGTCCGCCTTCCCGCAGGCGGTCACCGCCGAGATGATCAAGAACTTCGCGCGCGGCGGCGCCGCGATCAACGTGCTGGCCCGGGCGCTGGACGCCGGCCTGGAGGTGATCGACCTGGGCACCGTGGCCGACACCGGCGACCCGCGCGGCGTCATCGGCCAGCCGCTGGGCCCGGGTACCGCCGACTTCACCCGCGAACCGGCGATGAGCCCGCACCAGCTCGCCGGCGCCCTGGCCGCGGGCCGCCACGCCGCGGAGCGGGCGCGCCTGGACGGCGCCTCGCTGTTCATCGGCGGCGAGATGGGCATCGGCAACACCACCGCCGCGGCGGCCTTGGGCTGCGCCCTGCTGGGGCTGTCTCCCGCCGAACTGGCCGGCCCGGGCACCGGCCTGGACGCCGAAGGGGTGGCGCGCAAGGCTGAGGTCATCGAGGCCGGCTTGGCGCGCCACCGCGAGCACCTCGACGGCCCGCTGGAGGCGCTGCGCCCCCCCGCCGGTCTCCCGCTCGGGGCGCCCGCGGCCGCCCACCCGCCCCGCGCCCCCACCGGGCTGCCCCTGCTG
>CAZVIG010000473.1:0-2058 GCA_964627395.1 uncultured Sedimenticola sp. | reverse complement strand
TCGGCGACCGCGTGCTGATGCTGGAATACGCCACCTACTCGGTGATCTCCCCCGAAGGCTGCGCCTCCATCCTGTGGAAGAGCGCCGACAAGGCAGCCGAGGCGGCCGAGGCCATGGGACTCACCGCGCCGCGCCTCAAGGAGCTGGAGCTCATCGACCACATCGTCCCCGAGCCCCTCGGCGGCGCCCACCGCGACGTGGATCTCACCGCCCAGCGCCTCAAGACCGCGCTGCTCGAACAGCTCGAGCACCTGGAGAGCCTGCCCGGCGACAAGCTGCTCGAGGAGCGCTACGCGCGTCTCATGGGCTTCGGCCACTACAGCGAATAGGCCGCGCCTCCCACCGAGCCTCATGGACACCGATCTCCACAGCCTCGCGCGGGAACTGGCCCGGCTCGAGGCCGATGGGCCGGTGCGCCGCTACCTCGTCGCCTTCAGCGGCGGGGCGGACTCCCACGTCCTGCTCCACCTGATGCACCGTTACCGCGACAGCCACGCGGGCGTGACGCTTGCGGCGGTGCACGTCCACCACGGCATGCACCCCGAGGCCGACGCCTGGGCGGCCCACTGCGAGCGGATCTGCGCGGCGCTGGATGTCCCCCTCACGGTGTGCCGCGTGCAGGTGGAGCCCGCCGCGGGCGGTCCCGAGGCCGCCGCGCGCCGGGCCCGCTACGCCGCCTTCGCCGGGCTTCTCCAGCCCGGCGATGTCCTGCTGCTCGCCCACCACCAGCGCGACCAGGCCGAGACCCTGCTGTTGCAACTGCTGCGCGGTGCCGGGCCCGACGGACTGGCGGCCATGCCGATTTCGCGGGAATGGGGGCCGGGGCGGCTGGCGCGGCCCCTGCGGGACTGGTCCCACTACCGCCTGCGCGACTATGCCCGGGCCCACGGCCTGGCATGGGTGGAGGATCCCGGCAACGCCAGCCCGGCCTACGACCGCAATTTTCTGCGCCACGCGGTGCTCCCCCGGCTGCGCGGGCGCTGGCCCGCCACTGACGCCCTGCTGGCGCGCTCCGCGGCCCATCTCGCCGAGGCCGGCGCCCTGTTGCGCGAGCGCGCCGAGGAGGACTGGCAGGCGGCGCGCGGTCCCCAGGACACGCTGCTGCTGCCGGTCCTCGCAACACTCTCGCCGGCGCGCCAGCGCAACCTGCTGCGCTACTGGGTGGGCGGGGTCCACGGCCTGCCCCTGCCGGATCATCGCCACCTGGCGCGGATCCAGCACGACGTGCTGGGCGCCGCGCCGGATGCCATGCCGCTGGTGCACTGGCGCGCCCACGGCAGCGGCGTGGAGGTGCGCCGTTATCGCCAGCGGCTCTATGCCGGCCCGCGGCTGGCGCCCCACGATCCGCGCCGCGTCTATCCCTGGCCGCGGGAGGACGAGTTGCTGCTGCCGGATCTCGGCGCGCGCCTGTGGCGCGAGCCCGGCACGGGGATCGCCGCGGCCGCCCTGCGGGAGGCGCCGGTGAGCATCCGTTTCCGCGCCGGGGGCGAACGCTGCCGGCCGGCCGGTCGCGGGCATCGCCACACCCTGAAGAAACTCTACCAGGAGTGGGGCGTGCCGCCGTGGCTGCGCGACCGCGTGCCGCTGGTCTACGTGGGCGAGGAACTGGCGCAGGTGGTGGGCTACTGCACCTGCGCGCCCTTTGCCGCCGGCGCGGGCGAGGCGGCCTGGCAATGGCAACTGGCACCGGCCGGCGGCCGATCCGGCGCCGATTGCGATTGAAACGCGCGGCGAAAACGACGACAATAAAGCCCCAGTATTCATTCCGGCGCACGCGCTCCATCCGACCGCGCCGGTACTACTGGCGACCGATGACTTAATGACCAAATTCATTTTTATTACGGGCGGCGTGGTGTCCTCGCTGGGCAAGGGGATCGCCGCCGCCTCCCTGGCTGCGATCCTCGAAGCACGCGGCCTCAAGGTCACCCTGCTGAAGCTCGATCCCTACATCAACGTCGATCCGGGCACCATGAGCCCCTTCCAGCACGGCGAGGTCTTCGTCACCGAGGACGGTGCCGAGACCGATCTCGATCTGGGCCACTACGAGCGCTTCGTGCG
>CAZVIG010000472.1:0-2059 GCA_964627395.1 uncultured Sedimenticola sp. | reverse complement strand
GAGTTCGTCGGGGTCGATCTCGCGCAGCAGGGCCAGCGCCGGCGGCTCAGGTGGTGGCGTCGGGTGCGGGTCGAACAGCGAGTGCTGGTGGCTGTGCCGTTCCGCGGCACGTGCCGCCTGCTGTTCCAGGCGTCGCAGGCGGGCGCGGGCCTCGGCGATGACGTGGCGCGGCACCCCGGCCAGGGCCGCCACCTGGAGGCCGTAGCTCTGGTTGGCCGGCCCCTCCTTGACCGCGTGCAGGAACACGATGCCGTCGCCGTGCTCCACCGCGTCCAGGTGCACATTGGCGATGCCGGGGTGTTCCTCGGGCAACGCCGTCAGCTCGAAATAGTGGGTGGCGAACAGGGTGAAGGCGCGGATCCGGGTGGCCAGCTCCACCGCGCAGGCCCAGGCCAGCGACAGCCCGTCGAAGGTGCTGGTGCCGCGTCCGATCTCGTCCATCAGCACCAGCGATCGTTCGCTGGCGTTGTGCAGGATGTTGGCCGTCTCCTCCATCTCCACCATGAAGGTGGAGCGGCCGCCGGCCAGGTCGTCGGAGGCGCCGATGCGCGAGAACACCCGGTCGATGGGCCCGAGGCGCGCGCTGGCGGCGGGCACGAAGCTGCCGGCATAGGCGAGGATGGCGATCAGCGCCACCTGGCGCATATAGGTGGACTTGCCGCCCATGTTGGGGCCGGTGATCACCAGCATGCGGCGCCGATCGTCCAGGCGGGCGTCGTTGGCCACGAAGGGGGCTTCGCTCACCCGTTCCACCACCGGATGGCGGCCCTGTTCGATGTGCAGCCCCGGCGTGTCGTCGAAGGTGGGGCGGCTCAGGTCCAGGTCCAGGGCACGCCGCGCCAGGTTCACCAGCACGTCCAGGCTGGCCAGGCCCTCGGCGCAGGCCTGCAGCGGCGCCAAGTGCTTCTGCAGCTCGCCGATCAGGGCCTCGTAGAGGGCCTTCTCGCGCGCCAGGGCACGCTCGCGCGCGGACAGCACCTGGTCCTCGAACTTCTTCAACTCTGGCGTAATGAAGCGTTCTGCACCCTTCAGCGTCTGGCGCCGCACATAGTCGTCCGGCGCCTCGGCGGCGCGCGCCTTGCTGATCTCGATGTAATAGCCGTGCACCCGGTTGTAGCTCACCTTGAGGGTGTCGATGCCGGTGCGCTCGCGCTCGCGGGTCTCGAGATCGAGCAGGAACTGGTCGGCGTTCTGCGACAGGGCGCGCAGCTCGTCCAGCTCCGCGTCATAGCCCTCGGCCAGCACCCCGCCGTCACGCAGCACCACCGGCGGGTTCTCCACCACCGCGCGTCGTAGCAGCTCGTGGACCGCCGGATGCTCGCCGATGCGCTCGGCCAGCTCGCGCAGCAGCAGGTCGTCCAGCGGCGCCAGGGCCTGCTGCAGCTCCGGCAGCAGGGCCAGGGAATCGCGCAGCAGGGCCAGGTCGCGCGGACGGGCGCTGCCCAGCGCCACCCGCGCCAGGATGCGTTCCACGTCGCCCACGCCGGAGAGGATGCCGGCCAGGCCGTCCGCCGCCTGCCGCTCGAGCAGGCGGTCGATGGCGGCATGGCGCGCCTCCACCCGGGCGCGATCACGCAGCGGGCGGTTGATCCAGCGCCGCAGCAGGCGGCTGCCCATGGCGGTGGCGCAGCGGTCCATGAGCCCGGCCAGGGCGTGGTCGCGGCGCCCGGAGGCGGCCTGGTCCAGCTCCAGATTGCGGCGCGTGGCGGCGTCGATCACCAGCGCCTCGTCGGGGCGCTCCAGGCGGATCCCGGTGATGTGGGGCAGGGCACCCTGCTGGGTCTCCTCCAGGTATTGCAGCAGGGCGCCGGCGGCGGCCACCACCAGGGGGTGGTCCTGGAGACCGAAGCCGCCCAGGTCGCGCACCTGGAACTGACGGCACAGCAGACGCTCCGCGCTGTCGAGTTCGAAGTGCCAGTCGGGGCGGCGCGTGATGCCGCCCTCGAACCAGCCGGAGGGATCGAAGTCCAGTCCCTCGGGGAGCAGCAGCTCCGCCGGCCGCAGCCGCTCCAGCTCGTTGCGCAGGGCGGTGGCGTCGGCGGGCTCGGCGGCGCGGAAG
>CAZVIG010000471.1:0-2082 GCA_964627395.1 uncultured Sedimenticola sp. | reverse complement strand
GGGTGCTCGGGGGAGATCGGTGGGGCCAAGGCGCTGAGGATCAGCGTCGGCGACGACCTGGCGTCGGAGGTGGCCGGGCAGCGCCTGAAGGGGCCGGTCACCAGCCTGCGCGAGGTCGCCTGGGATTCTTTCAACGTGAACTTCTTCGTGCAGGGCAGCCAGGCCCTGCTGGAGCGATCCGGGGTGCCCCATACCCTGCTCACCAGCATCTATGTGGCCCCCGGCCGGGAGGGGATCCTCGCCAACCTGGCCGAACGCTTCCCGGCGGTCTCCGCGATCGCCATCGGCCCGCTGCTGCAGAAGGTGCGCGACATCATCGGTCGCGGCACCCGCGCGGTGGAGGCGGTGTTCCTGTTCACCCTGGGGGCCGCACTGCTGGTGAGCCTGGCGGCGCTGCAGCTCACCCGCGCCCAGCGCGAGCGCGAGGTGGCGCTGATGCGCACCCTGGGGGCGTCGCGCCGCCAGGTGCTGGGCGCGCTGCTGGTGGAGTTCGGCGGCATCGGTCTGCTGGCGGGTCTGCTCTCCGCCCTGCTGGCCAACGGCCTGGGCTTCTGGCTGGGACAGCGCCTGTTCGGAATCGCCCTGGGGCTGGCGCCCTGGACCTGGCTGGCGGGTCTGGTCGCCGGTCCACTGCTGTTGGGCGGCATCGCCTGGCTCGCCGGCCGGCCGCTGCTGGCGGTGCCGCCGCTGCGGGTGCTGCGATGAAGCGCAGCGCGGGCATCCTGATGTATCGCCGGCGGGGTAAGGGCCCCGAGCTGCTGCTGGTGCACCCGGGTGGGCCCTTCTGGGCGCACCGTGACGAGGGCGCCTGGTCCATCCCCAAGGGACTCTACGAGGCGGACGAGGCGCCCTTCGAGGCGGCGCGGCGCGAGTTCCAGGAAGAGACGGGGTTTCCGGTCGAAGGCGACTTCATCGACCTGGGCGAGCTGCGCCTGCCCAGCGGCAAGCGTCTGCATGTCTGGGCGGTGGAGGGCGATCTGGATGCCGATGACATCCACAGCAACACCTTTCCCCTCGAATGGCCGCGCGGCTCGGGCCGGATCATCCAGGTGCCGGAGGTGGACCGCGTCGCCTGGTTTACGCCGGCGGAGGCGCGGCGGAAGATCAGCCCCGGCCAGCGGTCCTTCATCGACCGCCTGCTGAGGCACCTGGAGGAGGCATCGTGACGGGCGAGGCTCCGGCACGCCGCTGGCGGGTCCTGGCCGGCGACCGGGAGGCGGCCCTGACGCGCCTGGCCGAGGCCCTGGTCGCCGCGCCGCTGCGCTGCCACTGGTTCGGCGACCGCGCCCCGACCGGCATCTCGCCGTTGTCGCCGCGCCAGGTGACCGCTGCGCTCGGCAGCGAGTGCGACCTGCTGGTGTACGACGCCCACGCCGGGCTCCATCCCGACGCCCTGGCGGCCCTGCTGGGCACCCTGCGCGGTGGCGGCGAGTGGGTGCTGCTCACCCCGCCCTGGTCGGTATGGGCCGGGTTCGACGACCCGGCACTGGCACGCCTGGCCCCCTGGCCATTGGAGCGCGATGCGGTGGGGCGGCGCTTCGTCACGCGCCTGCAGCGTCTGCTCGAGGCGGCGGGGCCGGAGCGTGTCCAGCCGGCCGATACGCCCCTGGTGCTGCAGGCGCCTGCGGACAGGCTCCAGTCGCTGCGACTCAATGCGGCGCAGCAGACTGCGGTGGCGGCCATCGAACGGGTCGCCCGGGGGCACGCCCGGCGCCCGCTGGTGCTGCTGGCCGACCGTGGGCGCGGCAAGAGCACCGCCATCGGCAGCGCCCTGGCGCGGCTGCTGGCGGGTGGCTCCAAACGCATCCTGCTGCTGGCGCCCTCGCGCGCGGCGGTGGGTGCGGTGTTCGACCAGCTCGCCCGCGAGCTGCCCGGGGGGGAGCAGCGGGGGGATGTGTTCACCCTGGGCGAGGGCGAGGTGCGATTCTGCCTGCCCGCGCACTACCTGGAAGCGCAGCCGGTCTGCGAGCTGCTGGTGGTGGACGAGGCGGCGGCCCTGGGTCTGCCGCTGCTGCAACGCCTGTGCGCACTTCACAACCGCCTGGTGTTCAGCACCACGGTGCATGGCTACGAGGGCAGCGG
>CAZVIG010000470.1:0-2086 GCA_964627395.1 uncultured Sedimenticola sp. | reverse complement strand
ATCGTACAGCTCGTACTCGAGGTCGTCTTGGTGGCCGAAAGCGGTGGGGGCGGGGATCGCCTGGATGCCGGACTGGCGGAAGGCGGCCACTGCGCGCGGCAGATGCCAGGCGTGGCTCACCAGCCAGACGCGCTGCCAGCCGCGTCGGCGCAGCAGCTCCGCGGTGAAGCGGGCGTTTTGGCGGGTGGTGCGGCTGCGGTCCTCCACCAAGGCCACCGGCACCTGGAACTCCTCGCGCAGGGTGCGCGCCATCAGTCGCGCCAGGGGCGGGGACTCGTCGGGCGGGCTGCCGGCGCTCACCACCAGCGGCAGCCCGCTGCGGCGCTGCAGCCAGGCGCCGTAGCGCACCCGCTGCAGGGTCAGCGATCCCAGGGTGTCCCCGCCGTACTCCGGGGCGCCGGCATAGCGGCCGGCGCCCAGCACCACGATGGCGTCGACGTCGGGGTGGCGCACCGCCGCCGGGTCGAGCGGCGGGTAGGGCTCCAGCCCGCGCATCAGTCCGTTGGAGACCAGCGGCAGCGACATCGCCAGCAGCGCCGCCACCGCAGCCAGCCCCAGGCGGCGCGCCCAGCGGCGGCGCCATGCCAGCAACCCGGCGAGGACGAGCCAGAACAGCCCGACAGGGGGCAGCAGCAGGGTCTTGAGGAGAAAATGCATCGCAGCGTCCGGTGCCGAATGGGGCAGTCGATGATAACCCGGCTCACTCGCTGCGCAGCGCGGTGATGGGATTCAGGCGCGCGGCGCGCGCCGCGGGCGCCACGCCGGCGAGCAGGCCGATCAGGGTGGCGACGATCAGCGAGAGCAGCACATAGCCCCAGTGGATGTGCACCGGCAGGCCGGGCACCAGTCGGCCCAGCAGGATGGCGCCGCCGATGCCCAGGGCCAGCCCCGCCAGGCCGCCGAGGATGCCCAGCACCAGGGCCTCGCCGAGGAACAGCGTCATCACCTGAGCGCTGCCGGCGCCCAGGGCGCGCAGCAGGCCGATCTCGGGGATCCGCTCGTTGACCGAGATGGTCATGATGGTGAGGATGCCGATGCCGCCCACCGCCAGGGAGATCGCCCCCAGGGCGCCCACTGCCAGGGTGAGGACGTCCAGCACCGAGCCCAGCACCTCCAGCATCTGGTCCTGGGTGGTGACGGTGAAGTCCTCGCGGCCGTGACGCGCCAGCATCAGGCGCCGGATGCGCTGCGCCACCACCTCGGCGTCCAGGTCGGGGTGGAACAGCACGTCGATCTCCATCAGCCCCTCGCGGTCGAACATCGCCAGCGCCCGCTCCACCGGGATGTACACGCTGTCGTCCAGGTCGAAGCCGAGCATCCGTCCCTTGGGCTGCATGGCGCCGATCACCCGGTAGCTCTCGCCGCCGACGCGGATGCGCCGTCCCAGCGGCGAGGCCTGGCCGAACAGCTCGTGCCGCAGCTTGGCGCCCAGCACCGCGAAGGGACGCGCACCCTCGCCCGGATCACTGGGCAGGAAGCGGCCCAGCACCGGGCGGATCTGCCACACGCGGGGTACCTCGGGGCCGGTGCCGAAGACCATGCTGCGGCGGCTGCGGTTGCGCCATTCCACTGCCGCGTTGCCCTGCACCAGGGGCACCACGGCGCGCACCTGCGGCAGGTGCGCCACCGCCTCGGCGTCCGCCAGGGTGAGGGGACGCACGCTGCTGATCACCGCCGCCGACAGGCCGAAGGTCTGGGTCTTGCCCGGGGTGATCGCCAGCAGGTGGGTGCCGAACTGGGTGAACTCCGCGATCACATAGCGTTGGATGCCCTCCCCGATGGCGGTGAGCAGCACCACCGCCGCGATGCCCACCGCGATTCCCAGGCCGGTGAGCAGGCTGCGCAGGCGCTGCGCGGCGATGGCGCCGCCGGTGAGCCGGATCAGGTCGAGGGTGCGCATCTTCGAATGTGGGAAATCACCACAGAGGACACAGAGATCACAGAGAATATTGTGTGTCGAACTATTCCGCCTGTTGCCTTCTCCAGGCGTGGGGGATGTGACGACGGTATTGCCTCGCACCATGAAAGCGGGCGCCACGGCATCTCAATGCCTCCCCAGGGCTTGCACCGGATCCAGGCGCGCGGC
>CAZVIG010000469.1:0-2087 GCA_964627395.1 uncultured Sedimenticola sp. | reverse complement strand
GCGGTGATCGCCACCAGGCCGGCCAGGGCGCCGTTCAGCGCCATGGTCAGGTCGGCCTTGCCGAACAGGGCGCGGGCGAGCAGCAGCGCCGCCACCAGGCCGCCCGCCGCAGCGGCGTTGGTGTTGAGGAATACCATGGCCACCGAGTTGGCGTTGGCCACGTCACCCAGCTTGAGCACCGAACCGCCGTTGAAGCCGAACCAGCCCAGCCACAGGATGAAGGTACCCAGGGTGGCCAGCGGCAGGTTACAGCCCGGGATGGGCACCACGCGGCCGTCCTTGGTGTACTTGCCCTTGCGGGGGCCCAGCAGCAGCACGGCGGCCAGGGCGGCGGAGGCGCCGGCCATGTGCACGATGCCGGAACCGGCGAAGTCGGAGAAGCCGAAGTCGTCACCCAGGTTGTACAGCCCGAACACCGAGCCGCCGCCCCAGGTCCAGTTGCCTTCCATCGGGTAGATGAAGCCGGTCATCACCACTGCGAACAGCAGGAAGGCCCACAGCTTCATGCGCTCGGCCACCGCACCCGAGACGATGGACATGGCGGTGGCCACGAACACCACCTGGAAGAAGAAGTCCGCCGCATCGGAATACACCGAATCGCCGTCGAAGCCCGCCTCGGCCGAGGCCTTGAGCACGGTCTCGGTCAGGGCGTCGGCGCTGGGGGCGCCGTCCAGGGCGATGTTGGACAGGAAGTAGTCTCCGCCGTACATGATGGCGTAACCGCAGATCATGTACATGATGCAGGAAACAGCGTACAAGGCGATGTTCTTGGTCAGGATCTCGGTGGTGTTCTTGGCACGCACCAGGCCGGACTCGAGCATCGCGAAGCCCGCGGCCATCCACATGACCAGGGCCCCCATGACGAGGAAGTAGAAGGTATCCAGTGCATACTGGAGTTCGAAGATCTGGTTTTCCATGGGTCGTTGTCCTCCAGTACTCAGAGTGCTTCAGGACCGGACTCGCCGGTACGGATACGGATGACCTGCTCCAGCGGATAGACGAAGATCTTGCCGTCGCCGATCTTGCCGGTGCCCGCGGCGGAGGTGATCGCCTCGATCACGGCATCCAGCTGACTGTCGTCGATGGCCACCTCGACCTTGATCTTGGGCAGGAAGTCCACCACGTACTCGGCGCCGCGATAGAGCTCGGTGTGGCCCTTCTGGCGACCGAAGCCCTTGACCTCGACCACAGTGATCCCGGCGATGCCGATCTCGGAGAGCGCCTCACGCACGTCGTCCAGCTTGAAGGGTTTGATGATTGCTGCTACCAGCTTCATTGTGTTTTCTCCTGATGACGATGGGCCCCGGCCGGTCGGCCGGGGCGCGGTCGGGGTTGTTAGAAGCTCTTGCTCCAGGAGACGAACGGCATCAGGTCGTTGTCATAGGCGTTCCCGTCCTGATCGAAGATGTTGGACAGGGAGAAGGTGAAGTCGCCGTAGTCGCCGGCGCTCTTGGTGACATCCAACTGGAAGTGGCTGTAGTCGGAATTGCTCGCCTTGTCGAAGCTGTAGTGGCCAAGGGTGCCGCCCACGCTCCAGCCGTCACCCAGGTCGAAAGAGGCGGAACCATAGTAATAGAGGTCACCGCTGTCGTAGGCGCCACCGCTCTCGCCATCGATGGTGTAGGCCAGACCGACGGTCAGCACGCTGAAGCTCACGCTGCCGTACAGCTCGGTGAAATCGGAATTGTCGATGCTGGGATAGACATAGCGGATGGCGCCGACGTCGTAGCCGATGCCCGAGGTTTCACCCGAGAAACCCAGGTACAGATCCAGCTCCTCGCCGGAACCGGCGGTACCCCAGTCGATGTTCGAGACCCAGGTCCCCGCATAGAAGCCGCTGTCATGACTGTAGTCGATGCCACCCTGGATGGCCGCCTGATCCTGGGTCTGAGTCTGGCCGCGCCACACATAGTTGCTGGTGGCCCCGATGTTGGCACTCAGCTCCGCCTGTGCCAGGCCGGACAGACCCATCACTGCCAGCCCCGTTGCGATTGCAATCTTGCTCATCTTCATGTCGATCTCCCTCTACGCCGGAAGGCGTTTACATAAGTGATTCAAAAGGCATCGAAACACTGTTCGATGCCCAC
>CAZVIG010000468.1:0-2094 GCA_964627395.1 uncultured Sedimenticola sp. | reverse complement strand
TGCTCGGCCCCTCCCTGGTGGCGGTGCACATGACCCAACTCGAGGACGACGAGATCGAGGCGGTGGCGCGCGCCGGCAGCCATGTGGTCCACTGCCCCGAATCCAATCTCAAGCTCGCCTCCGGCCTCTGCCCGGTGGCGCGCCTCCAGGCGGCGGGGGTGAACGTCGCCCTCGGCACCGACGGCGCCGCCAGCAACAACGACCTGGACATGCTGGGCGAGATGCGCAGCGCCGCCCTGCTGGGCAAGAGCGTGGCCGACGACCCCAGCGCCCTGCCCGCCCATGCGGTGCTGCAGATGGCGACCCTGAACGGCGCACGCGCCCTGGGACTGGCCGCGGAGACCGGCTCGCTGGTGCCAGGCAAGGCCGCCGACATCACCGCCATCGACCTCGGTCAGCCGCAGACCCAGCCGGTCTACGACCCCGTCTCGCAGATCGTCTATGCCGCGGGACGGGAACAGGTGAGCGACGTCTGGGTGGCGGGGCGGCGCCTGGTCTCCAACGGCCGCGTCAACTGCCTGGACCTGCCCGAGATCGTACGCAACGCCGAGCGCTGGCGGGAGCGCATCGCCGGCGGCTGATACAATGGGCGCAGCCGTTTCCAGAGGTTCCGCCATGTCCAGCACCGCCAACGTCGACCGGGCCGAAGTCCGCAAGTTCGAGGAACTCGCCAGCCGCTGGTGGGACCCGAACAGCGAGTTCAAGCCGCTGCACGACATCAACCCCCTGCGCCTGGACTACATCGACCGCCATGCCGGCGGCCTGGCCGGCAAGCGGGTGCTGGACGTGGGCTGCGGCGGCGGCATCCTCTCCGAGGCGATGGCCGCGCGCGGCGCCGAGGTGACCGGCATCGACATGGGCGAGGCGCCCCTGGAGGTGGCCCGGCTGCACCTGCTGGAATCGGGCCTCGAGGTGGACTACCGGCAGATGCCCGCGGAGGAACTGGCCGCCGCCGAGCCGGCCGCCTTCGACGTGGTCACCTGCATGGAGATGCTGGAGCACGTGCCCGACCCGGCCTCGGTGATCCGCGCCTGCCACGACTTGGTCAAACCCGGCGGCCGGGTCTTCTTCTCCACCATCAACCGCAATCCCAAGGCCTACCTGTTCGCCATCATCGGCGCCGAATACCTGCTCCATCTGCTGCCCAAGGGCACCCACGACTACGCCAAGTTCATCCGCCCCTCGGAGCTGGTGCGCTGGGCCACCGCCGCCGGCCTGGAGGCGCGCGACCTGACGGGAATGACCTACAACCCCCTCACCGGGGTCTACCGCCTGGACCCGAAGGACGTGAGCGTGAACTACCTGGTGGCCTGCGAACGGCCGGCCTGATCACCGGTCGTTTCCCGGCTCCTCGTCTTCGGAGGGCGGCAGCACCCGCTCCCCCGGTTTGACCTCCGCCAGACGCCGCACGTGCTCGAAGATCGACTCCCGGCCCAGGAGCTGGCGCGACAGGATGTCGGCGAACACCACCGCCACCATGCCGGGGAAGATGATGTTGGGGTTGCCGGTCAGCTCCAGCAGCGCCATCAACGCCGCCAGGGGCGCGCGCAGCACCGCGCTCATCATCGCCAGCATGCCCACCACCGCATAGAAGGACTCCGAGCCGGTGGGGATGGCCAGATGCTGCACCAGATGCCCCACCACCCCGCCCAGGGCGCCGCCGATCACCAGCGAAGGGCCGATCAGCCCGCCCGGCACCCGCAGCCCCACCGCCACGGCGGTGGCCACCAGCTTGCCAAGGATCAGCGCCAGCAGCAATTGCAGGCCGAGATGGTTGTTGAGGATGTTGTTGAGGGTGTCGTAGCTGATGCCCGGCACCTGGGGCACCAGTTGCGCGATCAGGCCGGTGGCCAGGCCGGCCAGGGTGAAGGCCACCGAGGGCCGCAGATGGCCTCCGGCATGCCAGCTCAGCTCGGTGAGACTGATGAAGGCCACCGCCACCAGGCCGGTGACGATGCCCAGCCCCACCAGCAGCAGGATCTCCTCGTTGGAGACCATCTGCAGACCCGAGGCCAGTTCGAAGGTGGGCTCCACCCCGTAGGCGAGCTGCGCGATGATGGCACCGATCACCGAGGCGGTCATCACCGGAATGAA
>CAZVIG010000467.1:0-2096 GCA_964627395.1 uncultured Sedimenticola sp. | reverse complement strand
AGTACGACCACCTGCCCGAGCAGGCCTTCTACATGTGCGGCAACATCGACGAGGCGGTGGCCAAGGCCGAGCAGATGAGCTGAGCCCCTTCGGGCCGCTCGCGCACCAGGAGCTAGAATCATGGCAATGACCATACACGTCGACATCGTGAGCGCCGAGGGCCAGCTCTACAGCGGCCAGGGCGAGATGGTGTACGCCCCCGCCGTCATGGGGGAGATCGGCATCGCGCCGCGCCACGCCCCGCTGGTGAGCCCGCTCAAGCCGGGCGAGGTGCGCATCGACCCCGGTCAGGGCAAGCCCATGGAGGAGTTCTACGTCTCCGGCGGCCTGATCGAGGTGCAGCCCTTCAAGGTCACGGTGCTGGCCGACACCGGGGTGCGCGCCGCCGACCTGGACGAGGCCGCGGCCCTGGAGGCCAAGCGCCGCGCCGAGGAGGCCCTGGCCAACAACGCCGCCGAGATGGACCTGGCCCGCGCCCAGGCGGAGCTGGCCGAGGCGGTGGCCCAGTTGCGCGCCATCGAGCGCCTGCGCAAGAAGAAGCGCTGACCCCCGCCTGCGCGGGTTGTTACAATGGGGCCCTGTCGGCAAGCGCCGCAGGGCCCCACGCATTTTGGACGACGATATGAGCGAAGAGACGATCAAGCCCGGCAAGTACGTTGCCATCACCTACAGCATCGTGGACGATGCCGGCAACGTAGTGGAGCAGCACGACATCCCGGTGGGCTTCGTGTACGGCAGCGACACCGAGCTGGTGGGCGGCCTCGACCAGGCGGTGGCGGGCAAGAAGCCCGGCGACAGCGTGGAGGTGCGCCTCTCCCCCGAGGACGCCTACGGTCCCTACGACCCCTCCCTCACCTTCACCGACGACATCGAGAACGTCCCGCCCCAGTTCCGCAAGCGGGGCCCCGAGGTGCAGATGCAGAACGAGGCGGGCGAGGTGAAGACCTTCCATGTCTCCGAGATCCGTGACGGCAAGCTCACCGTGGACGGCAACCACCCGCTGGCGGGCAAGGAACTGACGGTGCACGTCAAGATCGTGGAGGTGCGCGACGCCCGCCCGGGCGAGGACAAGGTCTCCGGCATCCACGCGGTGCAGGCGCCCACCCATCCCACGGTCAACTGATCGCCGGGCGGTTACAGGGATGAAACTGGGCATCGTCATCCTGGCGGCCGGGCAGGGAACCCGGATGAAGTCCGACCTCCCCAAGGTGCTGCACCGTCTCGGCGACCGCCCCCTGCTGCAGCACGTCATCGACACCGCGCGCCGCCTCGACCCGGAGCGCATCGTGGTGGTCTACGGTCACGGCGGCGACCGGGTGCGCCAGGCCATCCCCGGCGAGGATCTGGCCTGGGCGGAACAGGCCGCCCAGCTCGGCACCGGGCACGCCCTGGCCCAGGCCCTGCCCCAGCTCGAGGGCGTGGACCGGGTCCTGGTGCTCTATGGCGACGTGCCGCTGATCCGCGCCGAGACCCTGCAGCGCCTGATCGAGGCCGCCGGCGAGGAAGGTCTCGGCCTGCTCACCGTCACCCTCGCCGACCCCACCGGCTACGGCCGCATCCAGCGTAACGCCGAGGGCGCGGTGGCCTGCATCGTGGAACAGAAGGACGCCAGCCCGGAACAGCTCGCCATCTGCGAGGTGAACACCGGCATCATGCTGCTGCCGCGCGCGCGCCTGGATCACTGGCTGGGCAGCCTCTCCAACGACAACGCCCAGGGCGAGTACTACCTCACCGACGTGCTGGCGATGGCGGTGGCCGAGGGGCTGCCGGTGGCGGTCGCCCAGCCCGACAGCCCGGTGGAGGCGGAAGGGGTCAACGACCGCCTGCAGCTCGCCAACCTGGAGCGCGCCCTGCAGCGCCGCCAGGCGGAGGCCCTGCTGCGTGCCGGCCTGGGGATGCGTGATCCGGCGCGCTTTGACCTGCGCGGCCGCCTGGAACACGGGCGCGATTGCGAGCTGGACGTGAACGTGGTGATCGAGGGCGAGGTGAGCCTGGGCGACAGGGTCCGAGTGGGGGCCAACTGCGTGCTGCGCGACTGCCGCATCGGCGACGACGTGGTACTGCTGGAGAACTGCGTGATCGAACAGGCCGAGATC
>CAZVIG010000466.1:0-2100 GCA_964627395.1 uncultured Sedimenticola sp. | reverse complement strand
CTGCAGCACCTTGGAGCCGAGGCTGGCCATCTCCAGCATCTCCTCGAAGGTGATGCGATCGAGCTTACGCGCGCGCGGCTCCACCCGCGGATCGGTGGTATAGACCCCGTCCACGTCGGTGAAGATCTGACACTCGTCGGCCTGCAGCGCCGCCGCCATGGCGACCGCGGTGGTATCGGATCCGCCGCGTCCCAGGGTGGTGATGTTGCCCTGCTCGTCCACCCCCTGGAAGCCGGCCACCACCACCACCCGGCCCGCCTTGAGGTCGGCGCGCACCCGCAGATCGTCGATGTCGTTGATGCGCGCCTTGCCGTGGGCGCTGTCGGTGAGGATGCGCACCTGGGCGCCGGTATAGGAGCGGGCGTCGCAGCCGATGGCGTGCAGCGCCATCGACAGCAGGGCGATGGTCACCTGCTCGCCGGTGGTGACCAGGACGTCCATCTCGCGCGGGTCGGGGTGGTCGGTGATCTCGTGCGCCAGGGCGATCAGGCGGTTGGTCTCGCCGGACATCGCCGAGACCACCACCACCACGTCGTCGCCGGCGTCGCGGCGCTTCTTGACGCGGCGCGCCACGTTCTGGATGCGCTCGACGGTGCCCACCGAGGTGCCGCCATACTTCTGGACGATCAGTGCCATGGTCGGAGGATTGTGGCCAGCATGGGAAAGCGCGCTATTAGACCTGAAAACGCCCGGCAGTTAAAGGGTTGCAAGGGTGAAACCGACGTTTCGATCGCCCTTTCCGGGTCAGGCGGTAGACGATGGCAGCCTCTTCCTGCCCCACTGCGACCAGCCACGGACTTTCAGACGAACAGCGCCCGATATGCGCCCTTGTTGCTACGGGAGGCCGGTCATGTAATGAGCCCCCTCGGGGCAGCTGCAGCTCTAGTTAGGGATGCCAAAGGAGAGAACAGCCCAGCCGGGCAGCGAGACACGGAAACTCAGAACGGCTCGGGGCTCCACACGTCCAGCCAGCGCCCCGGCTCCAGCGGGTGCTCGAAGGCCAGGCGCCGCGCATGCAGCAGCAAGCGGGGCGCGGCGTGGCGCGCGGCGGGGTCCGCGTACAGTGGATCGCCCAGAATGGGATGTCCCAGGGACTGCAGATGGACCCGGAGCTGGTGACTGCGCCCGGTCACCGGTCGTAGCAGCAGGCGGCTGCGGTCCGCGATGGGATCGTATCCCAGCAGCTCCCAGCGGGTGAGGGCCGCCCTGCCCCGCGCCCGGTCCACCACCTGGCGCGGCCGGTTCGGCCAGTCCGCCGCCAGCGGCAGGTCGATCGCCCCGCGCACGCCGGGTGGACGGCCGGCCGCCACCGCCAGATAGTGCTTCGCCACCTGGCGCGTCTGGAACGCCCGGCTCAGGCGCGACTGCGCCTCGGGGTGCAGGGCGAAGACCAGCAGCCCGGAGGTGTCCATGTCCAGGCGATGCACCACCCGCGCCCCGGGGTGGCATTCCCGCACCCGGTGCAGCAGGCAGTCCTGGTGCCGCTCGCCGCGGCCGGGCACGCTGAGCAACCCCGCCGGCTTGTCCACCACCAACAGATGGCGGTCGCGGAAGCACACCCGCGGCATACCGCCACGCGGCGGACGATAGGCGATCGCGTCCATCACCTCAGTCCGCCTGGCGCAGCACCGCGTAGTCGTCGGCGCGCACCGCGTTCACCGCCTGCTCGCTGAGGCGGTCGTCCAGACCCGCCATCAGCAGCAGGGCGCGGGCATACATCAGGCTGCTCTCCAGGGTGCTGTCGAAGATGCTGACGTTCTCCGGCAGCGACTCCTCCACCTGGTCCCAGCCGTGGCGGGTGTGCACCAGAATGGGCAGCTCGGGCGCCAGACGCAGGGCCTGGGCGATCACCCGCCGCGCATCCTCGGGCTCATGGAATGTGATGGCCAGGGCGCGCGCCTGGCGCACCCGGGCCAGCTCAAGGAGCACCGCATTGCCGGCGTCGCCGAACAGCACCTCGTGGCCGTTGGCGCGGCACTCGCGCACCAGGCGCGCATCGCGGTCGATCGCCAGCACCGGGACGTTGCTCTCCTGCAGCACCCCCGCGACGCCCTGACCCAGGGCGCCGTAACCGCAGAGGATGACGTGATCGCGCAGATC
>CAZVIG010000465.1:0-2104 GCA_964627395.1 uncultured Sedimenticola sp. | reverse complement strand
CGTTCTCCGCCGGCAGGCCGAAGGCGTCCCAGCCCATGGGCTGGAGCACGTTCTTGCCCAGCATGCGCTGATAGCGGGCGATCACATCGCCGATGGTGTAGTTGCGCACATGCCCCATGTGCAGCCGGCCGGAGGGGTAGGGGAACATGGACAGGCAGTAGAACTTCTCGCGCTGCGGGTCCTCCACCGCCTTGAAGGTGCGGTTCTCCTCCCAGTGGCGCTGGGCTTCCTTCTCGATTTCCTGGGGCTGATACGGGGCTTGCATGGGTCGTCGACTGCTGTGGAAGAACAGGGCGCAAGGATACCGTAAAAACGGGTCTGCCCGGCCGCCGGGGCAAATCCCCGCCGGAATCGGGGCTTTCTGATCCAGATCAGAAAACCAGCGGGGGTTATGTCGTTTTGGCTTGACCAAAGTCAAGTCCCCGACGGTGGTAGGGGTCTAGCGTAAAGCCCTGCCCCCAGCAACCGAGGGAGGAGGCATGGCCGAAGTGGATGCCGGCAGACGAGCATTGCTACGCGGTGGGCGGGCCGAGTCGCTGCCCTTCCCGCCTTGGGCGGTCGCGGATTTCGCCGAGCGCTGCGAGCGCTGCGACGCCTGCATTCCGGTGTGCGAAACCGGCATCCTGGTGCGCGGCGACGGCGGCTTCCCGCGCGTCGATTTCCGTCGCGGCGAATGCACCTTCTGCGGCGCCTGCGCCGATGCCTGCGAGCACGGCGCCTTCCTCTCCACCGACGAGATTCCCTGGACGCTGCGCGTGACCCTCGCCGGCCCCTGCCTGGCGGAGGGCGGCATTACCTGCCGCAGTTGCGAGGACGCGTGCGAGTCGCGGGCGATCCGCTTCCGCCTGCGGGTGGGCGGACGGGCCGCCCTGCAGATCGACCCGGCCGCATGCAACGGCTGCGGCGCCTGCATCCCCGCCTGTCCGGCCGGCGTCCTGCACATGGAGGCTTCCTCATGAGCGAATACAACGTCTGCGGCGTGCTGGTCATGGCCCGCCCGGAACGCAGCGGCGAGGTGGCCGAGCGCCTCGCCGGCATGCCGGGGGTGGAGATCCATGCCCGGGGCGACGACGGCAAGCTGGTGGTCACCGTCGAAGGCCCGGTGAGCGCACAGTGCGCCGACACCATCACCGAAATGGCGCTGATCGATGGCGTGGTCTCCACCTCGCTGGTGTACCACGAGATCGACACCGAACCCGAACAACCTGAGCACCCACAGGAGCAGGCCCAATGAAACAGACCCGTCGTGAATTCATCAAGACCAACGCCATCGCAGCGACCGCGGCCGCGGCCGGGGTCACCTTGCCGGGCGTGAAGGAGGCCCTGGCATCTCACGGGGGCTATGACAAGGCGAGCATTCGCTGGGACAAGGCGGCCTGCCGCTTCTGCGGCACCGGCTGTTCGGTGCTGGTGGGCACCCGCAACGGCCGCGTGGTGGCCACCCAGGGCGACCCGGATGCCCCGGTGAACAAGGGCCTGAACTGCATCAAGGGCTATTTCCTGTCCAAGATCATGTACGGGAAGGACCGCCTGACCCAGCCGCTGCTGCGTAAGAAGGACGGCAAGTTCGACAAGGAAGGGGAGTTCGAGCCGGTGAGCTGGGACGAGGCCTTCAGCATCATGGCCGAAAAGTGGAAGGCCGCGATCAAGCGCGACATGGAGCGCAACAAGGGGCTGCCGCCGGAGAAGATCACCTCCAGCGTGGGCATGTTCGGCTCCGGCCAGTGGACGGTGTGGGAGGGCTATGCCGCCTCCAAGCTGTACAAGGCGGGCTTCCGCTCCAACAACATCGACCCCAACGCCCGTCACTGCATGGCCTCGGCGGTGGGCGCCTTCATCCGCGCCTTCGGCGCCGACGAGCCCATGGGTTGCTACGACGACCTGGAGCATGCCGACGCCTTCGTGCTCTGGGGTTCCAACATGGCGGAGATGCACCCCATCCTGTGGTCGCGTCTGACCGATACCCGCCTCACCAAGCCGGGCTGCGAGGTGCATGTGCTCTCCACCTTCGAGCACCGCTGCTTCGAGCTGGCCGACAACGGCATGATCTTCAAGCCCCAGACCGACCTGGCGATCCTCAACTACATCGCCAACTACATCGTGC
>CAZVIG010000464.1:0-2106 GCA_964627395.1 uncultured Sedimenticola sp. | reverse complement strand
GTAAGTGATCGTTCACTTTCAATGCGCGCCAGAAGATGGCGTCGTGCCCCTCCGGCGTGGTTGCGGGGCGCCGTTTCGGGTTTGACATCCGTGCCCGTTTCGGCTAGTGTTCCGCGCCTTTCCGGTCGCCGCCCCTGCCGCGGTGGTGGCCCAGGCAGTGACCATTGGGATAACCGGCCATGAAACGCACTTTTCAACCGAGCAACCTGAAGCGCGCCCGCACCCACGGCTTCCGTGCCCGCATGGCGACCAAGTCGGGGCGCAAGATCATCAACGCCCGTCGTCGCAAGGGCCGCGCCCGCCTCGCACCCTGAGCGCGTCTTCCTCCCGCCAGACCTCCGGCAAGGCCGGGGACGGCCCGCCGTCCCGGGCCTTTTCGCGTGTACGGCGCCTGCTGCGTGCCAGCGACTATGGCCGGGTGTTCGCCCAGCCGCTGCGCGCCGGGGATCGCTATTTCCAGGTACTGGCGCGTCCCCGCCCGTGCGGCGGCTCGCGCCTCGGCCTGGCGATCGCCAAAAAACAGCTACGCCGCGCGGTGGACCGCAACCGTATCAAGCGCCTGGTGCGCGAGTTCTTTCGCACCCGGGTGCTGCCGCAGGAGGGTCCGGCGCTGGATTATGTGGTGATGGCGCGCGCCGCGGCACGCGACGCCGACAACGCGACTCTGTTCCACTCGTTGGAACGCCAGGTGCGGCGGCTGCAGGCACTGGCGGCGAGTGACAGCGATCCCCCTGTGACTTAAACTGCGCGCCTTCGCGCGAATTCTGGATTCCCCACAGCTCATGGATAACGTTCGTCTGCTTCTTTTCATGGCCTTGGCCTTCGTCTCGCTGCTCATCTGGGAGGCCTGGCAGAAGGATCATGCGCAGCCTCAGCCGACTCCGCAGACGCAGACCGCCGAGGCGACCGATGCCGCCGCGGTGCCGCAGGTGCCCAGCGCCGAACAAACCGCAGCCGAGCTGCCGACGCCGGCGGCCAAGGGGGCCGAGACCCAGGCGAGCGCCGAGCTGGTGCATGTGCGCACCGACACCCTGGACCTGAAGATCGACCCGGTGGGCGCCACCATCGCCGAGGTGGATCTGATCAAGTATCCGGTCTCGGTGGACCAGCCGGACAAGCCCATCCGCCTGATGAGTCGGGACCCGGCCGATTTCTTCATCGCCCAGTCGGGCCTGATCGGCAGCCCCGGCTCGCCGGCGCCGCTGCATACCGCCCGTTTCCAGGCGGCGCAGCAGGAATACCGCCTCGCCGAGGGGGCGGACAGCCTGAGCGTGGATTTCACCTGGACCTCGCCCGAAGGGGTGCAGGTGATCAAGCGTTTCACCTTCCAGCGCGGTCGGCATTCCTTTCATATGGAGCAGATCGTGAAGAACGGCTCCGACAAGCCCTGGCAGGGACGCGAGTACCGCCAGCTCCAGCGGGGCAAGCCGAGCAAGAAGAAGGGCAGCGCCCTGATGTCCACTTATACCGGCGGTGCCATCTACACCCCCGAGGACAAGTACCGTAAGATCCCCTTCGACGATCTGGCCGAGGGGCAGCCCGATCTGGACACCCAGGGCGGCTGGGTGGCGATGCTCCAGCACTATTTCCTCGGCGCCATCGTTCCGCCGGAGAAGGAGACCCATCATTTTTATGGCAAGGCCGCCGGGCCGGAGCGCTATGTGATCGGCGTCTATACCCCGCCGCGCACCGTGGCCCCCGGTCAGGAGGCGGTCTTCGACGGCACCCTGTTCGCCGGCCCCAAGCTGGTGAGCGAACTGCGCACCGTCTCCGAGGGGCTGGACCTCACCGTGGACTACGGCTGGCTGGTGTTCCTGGCCAAGCCGATCCACTGGATCCTGGAGAAGATCTACGGCTTCGTGGGCAACTGGGGCTGGACCATCATCATCTTCACCATCCTCATCAAGCTCGCCTTCTTCAAGCTGTCCGAGACCAGCTATCGCTCCATGGCGCAGATGCGCAAGCTGGGGCCGCGCATCCAGGCGCTCAAGGACCGCTATGGCGACGACAAGCAGCGCATGCAGCAGGCGATGATGGAGATCTACAAGAAGGAGAAGATCAATCCGCTGGGCGGCTGCCTGCCGATGCTGGTGCAGATCCCCTTCT
>CAZVIG010000463.1:0-2121 GCA_964627395.1 uncultured Sedimenticola sp. | reverse complement strand
GGTCGATGGCGATGGAGTCCTGACACAGTCCCTGGGCGTCGCAGCTCAGGGCCGAGGTGCTGCTGATGGTGGCATCGGTCAGTTGGAACGAGAAGCCGTTACCCGTATCGAAGAAGTTGGTCGGCAGATTGTTGACGTCGAAGTCGAAAGCGGTCGCAAGGAACGGCGTGCCGGCAAAATCACCGGTCGGGCCGTTGACGCCCGCATTGCTCGAGACATCGAATGCGGTGAGGGCGCTCACGATGGAACCGGTCGGCGGGGTGGGCAGCGTATCGAAGCCGCCGGATGCCGAGATGGATCCGTTGATGAAGGCGGCAGCGGCGTTGCCGGCGCCCAGCGCCAGGCCCAGGGCCACTGGCAGCATGAGAGATTTTTTCATTTCTTAACTCCTGAATGATCATTCCATATTGCTTTTTCACGACTCCCATGCCGGGCTTCTCTACTTCCCGTGGAGTCGGCAGTGCAGACTCAAGCAACACGCGTGCCAGTTTTGAATTTTACTGGGTTCCAGACACAACTTAGGAGAATCGACGCCTCTCCGACCAGCGGTAAACGAACGAAAGTTGTAAATAAAACTGACACTGCTGTCAGGGAATATTTCCCATGTATGGGCGCTTGCCGGTGATCGGCGGAGTGCGGACCGGCAACGGGTCAATCTGACCCGTCCCGGAGCCGCGAATGGGTCATTCGGCGCCGAACCGCGCAGGCGGGGCGGGTTCGCGGTCATGCAACCCCTTGTCCCAATAGGGTTTATGTTCATCCACCCTGGATGGCACGGGGTTTGCCTTGGTAATTCCCTGGTCGGCGCGGCCGCCGGCCTTGTCGCAACAACAAGAACCCCAGGGGGACCATCATGCAGAGAGCACTCTCCATCGACCCGGCGAAGTGCACCGGGTGCCTGCAATGCGAACTGGCCTGCTCCTTCGAGCACACCGGCGCCTTCAATCCCTCGCGCTCGGTGATCCGGGTGTTCACCTTCCACGAAGAGGGCCGCTTCGTGCCCTACACCTGCACGCAGTGCGCCGAGGCCTGGTGTCTGCAGGCCTGTCCGGTGGACGCCATCGGCATCGACGCCGCCACCGGCGCCAAGGTGGTGAACGAGGCGGACTGCGTGGGCTGCAAGGTGTGCACCATCGCCTGTCCCTTCGGCACCGTGAACTACAGCCAGGTCACCGGCAAGGTGGTCAAGTGCGACCTCTGTGGCGGCGATCCCCAGTGCGTGGCGGCCTGCCCCACCGCGGCCATCACCTATGTGGACGCCGATCAGACCGGCTACGAGCGCATGCGCGCCTGGGCCGCCAAGACCGACGCCGCCGCCACCACTGCCTGAGGAGGATTCGACATGGCCTGGACCGGAAAGACCCTGCGCGTGAACCTGAACGCGGGCACCTGCATCCCCGAGGACACCAACCGCGAGTGGATGCAGCAATATCTCGGCCAGCGCGGGCTGGCCACCAAGTACCTCGTAGAGGAGGTGGATCCCAAGGTGGACGCCCTGGGGCCCGACAACAAGCTGATCTTCGCCACCGGCCCGCTCACCGGCACCATGGCGTCCACCGGCGGGCGCTATTCGGTGATCACCAAGAGCCCGCTCACCGGCTGCGTGGCCTGCTCCAACTCCGGCGGCTTCATCGGCCAGGAGCTGAAGAACGCCGGCTGGGACCTGGTGATCGTCGAGGGCCGCGCGGACAGCCCGGTGTATCTCTACATCGAGGACGACCACGCCGAGCTGCTGCCGGCGGACGAGATCTGGGGCACCAGCGTCTGGCACACCGACGAATGGCTGCACAAGCGCCACCAGGATCCGCTGCTGCGCATCGCCGCGGTGGGGCGCTCCGCCGAGCAGGGCTGCCTGTATGCCGCGGTCATCAACGATCTTCACCGCGCCGCCGGGCGTTCCGGGGTGGGCACCGTGATGGCCTCCAAGAATCTCAAGGCGATGGCGGTGCGCGGCACCCGCGGGGTGGGCAACATCAAGGATCCGAAGCGCTTCATGCAGGCGGTCAACGCCGCCAAGCAGGTGCTGGCGGACAACGCGGTCACCGGCCAGGGCCTGCCCACCTACGGCACCCAGGTGCTGATGAACGTGATCAACGAGATCGGCGCCCTGCCCACGCGCAA
>CAZVIG010000462.1:0-2129 GCA_964627395.1 uncultured Sedimenticola sp. | reverse complement strand
TCCCCCTCGGGACGCGCGGTGGCGATGCGCAGCTCGGATTTCTCCTCCGTCGCGGCCGCACCGCCGGCCCCCTCGCCCCCCTTGGCGGCACCGGCACCAGGCTGCTGCTGGAGTCGCGCAGCACGACGGGCCAGCCACTGTTGCTGGGCCTCCTTATAGGCGCGATGGGCCTCGGCGCGGGAGATGGAAAGGATCTCATCGCTGGAGGGCACCCGCAGCACCTGGCCGCGGCGCAGCCGGTTGATGTCGCCGTCGATGAAGGCGTCGGGATTGGCGCGCAGCAGGGCGATCATCATCTGCTCCATGCTCACCCCGCGCGGCCGCAGCCGCTTGGCGATGCTCCACAGCGTCTCGTTGGAGGCCACGGGGCCGTATTCGCCCTTGCCGGCCTGCACCACCGGACGCCGCGGCGCCTTGCGCTGGGGCGCGGCACGCGAGGTGGTGGCGGCCGCCGGGGCGGTGCTCACCTTGGGGGCGCGCCGGCGGGTGGTGACCGGCGGGTCGAGCAGCACGGTGTATTCGCGGATCAGACGCCCCTTGGGCCAGTTGACCTCCACCAGGAAGTCGAGGAAGGGCTCGCGGATCGGAAAGTCGGAGCTGACCTGGATGACGGTCTTGCCATTCTTCAGGCGCGTGGGGCGGAACTTGAGCAGGGTGAGGAAGAAGGGACGCTCGATGCCGGCCTTCTTGAACTCCTCGGGACTGGCCAGCCGTACGCGGACGCCGTCCAGCTCCCCGGCGGCGACCGAGAGCAGGTCGATGGTGGCCCGGAATTCCTGGTTGAGGGCCGACTTGGCCTTGATGTCCCCCAGTCCCAGCGCATGCGCGGGGATGGACACCGTGCCCAGTGCCAACGCCACCGCGAATGTCACGCTACGAACCATGAAAGTCCCCTTGGAGCGACAAGCCATCGCTGAATTCTCCCTTCTCTAGCTGAGTCGTGGCGGTGCCATCCCCAGTCGCGCAGGGCCCTGTCGGAACGCGCCGCAGAGCTTACAAGCCACCTGATGATTTGCGGCTAACTATAGCCGAGCAAAGGGTTTTCACCAACACATGCCATAAAAAAACGACCCCGGCGCCTCACAGCGCCAAGGCCTTGTCAGGAACAGTGTGAACGGCCTCACAAAAAACCGGGCCGATTCTGCGGTCCGCTAGAGGGCATCCAGCAGGATGCGCAGCATGCGTCGCAGCGGCTCGGCCGCGCCCCACAGGAGCTGATCGCCCACCGTGAAGGCGTTGAGGTATTCCCCGCCGATGTTCATCTTGCGCAGGCGTCCCACCGGCACGTCCAGGGTGCCGGTCACCCGCGCCGGGGTCAGCTCCCTGATGGTGACATCGCGCTCGTTGGGGATCACCCGCGACCATGCGTTCGCCTCGTCCAGCATCTGTTCGATCTCGTCTATCGGCACATCCTTCTTCAACTTGATGGTCAATGCCTGACTGTGGCAGCGCATGGCGCCGATGCGCACGCAGGTGCCGTCGATGGGAATGGTCTCGTCCTCGCCGCGGCCGAGGATCTTGTTGGTCTCGGCCACCGCCTTCCACTCCTCGCGTGACTGACCGTTCTCCAGGGCCACGTCGATCCAGGGGATCAGGCTGCCGGCCAGGGGCACGCCGAAATTGGCCGCGGGGAATTCGGGCGAGCGCATCGCCTCGGTGACGCCCCGGTCGATGTCGAGAATCGCGGAGGCCGGGTCGGCCAGCCGGTCGGCCACGCTGTCGCGCAAAAAGCCCATCTGCTCGATCAGCTCGCGCATGTTGCGCGCACCGGCGCCCGAGGCCGCCTGGTAGGTCATGGCAGTCATCCACTCCACCAGGTCGTGCTGGAACAGCCCGCCCAGGCCCATCAGCATCAGGCTGACGGTGCAGTTGCCACCGATGAAATCCTTTTTGCCCGAGGCCAGCGCCTTGTCGATCACCCGCCGGTTGACCGGGTCGAGCACGATCACGCTGTCGTCGGCCATGCGCAGCGCCGAGGCGGCGTCGATCCAGTAGCCGTTCCAGCCGGCCTTGCGCAGCTCGGGATAGATCTCCTTGGTATAGCCGCCGCCCTGACAGGTGACGATGGCCTCCATCTGCTTGAGCTCGTCGACGTCGGTGGCGTCCTTGAGCAAGGGGATCTCCTTACC
>CAZVIG010000461.1:0-2139 GCA_964627395.1 uncultured Sedimenticola sp. | reverse complement strand
CGGATGCAGCCGTCCGAGTCGCAGGTGAGATCGTGCACCAGGGCGGCGCGCGCCGGCGGCTCCAGCAGGCGGTGCAGGGGCATCACCGGGAACACCTGCTCGATCGCCCAGACGTCGGGCAGCGACTGGAACAGCGAGAAGTTGCAGAACACCCGCTCGGCGAGCAGGGCGTCCAGCTCGTCCAGCAGCTCGCGGTGACGCCGCGAGGCGGGGCTGAGGCGCGCCCGCACCGCCTCCGCCACGGCGTACAGCCATTGTTCGGCATGCGCCCGCTGCGCCAGATCCAGCTCCCCCTGCTGAAACTGCTGCAGCGCCTGGTCGTGCAGATGACGTGCCTCCTTCCAGGCGAGCAGCGGAGTGGTGCGGTCGAGGCGGTCGCGCAACGCCGCCAGAGCGCGCACCACCGGCGCCGGATCGTCGAGCGCGGCGGCGTCCGGCAGCACCGCGGGGTTCTCGCGTTCGATCACCTCGGTCACCAGCACCGCGTGGTGCGCGGTCATGGCGCGCCCCGATTCGGTGAACACCATCGGCTCGGGCAGGCCCTGGTCGCGGCACTGGCGCCCCAGCGCCTCCAGCACCTCGCGCGCATAGGCCTCCAGGCTGTAGTTCATGGAGCAGAAGTGCTCGCTGGCGGTGCCCTCGTAGTCCACCCCCAGGCCGCCGCCCACATCGACGATCTCCACCGGCGCGCCGGCGCGGCGCAGCTCGGCGTAGAAGCGGCCCGCCTCCGCCACCCCCTGGCCGATGTCGGCGATGTCTGGGATCTGCGAGCCGATGTGGGAGTGCAGCAGCTTGAGGCAGTCGAGCATCCCCGCCTCGCGCAGACGATCCAGCAGGCCGGCGAGCTGGGCGGCGGACAGCCCGAACTTGGAGCGCGCCCCGCCGGAGTTCTGCCAGTTGCCCGAGGCCACCGCGGCGAGGCGCACCCGTACCCCCAGCAGGGGGCGGATGTCCAGCTCCGCCGCCGCCTCCAGCACCAGCTCCAGCTCCGAGGGCTTCTCGATCACGATGTACACCGGATGCCCCAGGCGCTGGCCGATCAGCGCCAGGCGAATGTACTCGCGGTCCTTGTAGCCGTTGCACACGATGGGACTGCCCGACGCGCCCGCCGCCAGCACCGCCAGCAACTCCGGCTTGCTGCCCGCCTCGAGGCCCACGCAGTCGCCGTCTGCGGCCACGATCTGCTCCACCACGCTGCGCTGCTGGTTCACCTTGATGGGATAGATGGCGCGGTAGCCGCCGGCATAGCCGGTGACTTCCGCCGCCGCACCGAAGGCGGCGCAGAGGCTGCGCACCCGCTGTTTCAGCAGGTCGTTGAAGCGCAGCAGCACCGGCCAGCGCAGACCCGCCGAACGCACCGCCTGGGCGATCTCGTACAGGTCCAGTTCCTCGCCGTCGCGCAACCTCGGGCAGACGCTGACATGCCCCTCGGCATTGATGCCGAAGAAGCCCTCGCCCCAATAACGGATGCCGTAGTGCTGTTCGACCGGGTGGATGCGCGCCGGCATGTGGCTGCTCCCTGGTGGCAAAGGCGCATTATCGGGGATTCCGGGAGGTGCTGGCGAGCGCGCACTGCTTGGTTTCGGAAATCTCTGGCGCCCCTCGGACTCCGACCGGCGTCTCCGTGCCGGCATCGACCAGGACCCCGGGCGGCGGCTCGCGGCCGGCGATCTCCTCGCCCCGCATCCTCGCCTCGATGAGATCGGTCACCCAGCGGCGGGCCGCCGCCCCGTCGAAGGCCTGGTGCTTCCGGCGAAAGCGCGCCGCCGCTTCGCGATGAGCACCCCCATCTAGCAGGGTACGCAGGCCGTCGTCGACCTGCGGCGCAGAGAACTGCCGCGGCAACAGGATGCCCAGGCCTCCGGCCTGCAGTCGGCGGGCAAGCAACCCCTGCTCCACGTGGCGCGGCGCCACCAGCACCGGGACGCCGCACAGCAGTGCCTGTGAGACGAATCCGATGCCGCCGTAACCGACAGCCACGTCGGCATTCTGAAGCAGACGGGAAAGGTTCAGGGGGCGGGGATACAACCGCAGCCCCCGTGCCTCGAACTGCCGCCGCTGGGCCTCCGGCATCCCAGGAACCACACCGATCACCTCGGCCCCGCTGCGCGCCAGGCGATCCAGCAAGAGAGGAAAGCC
>CAZVIG010000460.1:0-2147 GCA_964627395.1 uncultured Sedimenticola sp. | reverse complement strand
CTTCCCGGGGCAGGAAGCCGCCCTCCGCCTGGGGATGGCCCTGCATGCGCCAGCGCCTGGCCGATATCCGCGCCCGCCTGCTGGCCGCGCGCGAGCGGCGGGCGCCGCCTGCGGACACCAAGGAACTCGCCGGCTGGAACGGCCTGCTGATCGGCGCCCTGGCGGACGCGGGGCGGCAATTGCAGCGGGACGACTATCTCGACGAGGCGCAGCGTTTGGCGCGGCGGCTGCGCGAGCTGCTGTGGCACGACGGCGGGCTATGGCGCGCCGCCAGTGATGGGCGACCGGTGGGTTCCGCCAGCCTGGCCGACTATGCCTATCTGGCCGAGGGCTTGGGCCGGCTGTTGCAGGCGCGCCCCGATCCCGGGCTGCGAACCTGGCGCGACGCCCTGCTCGCCGAGGCCTGGCGCCGCTTCCACGGCCCGCGCGGCTTCCGCCAGAGCGAAAAGCTGCCGCTGCCCGGCATGGGCGAATCCCCGGTGCTGCAGGACGGCGCCCTGCCTGCCGGCCCCGCGATGCTGATCCAGGCCAGCCTGGCCGCCGGCGGCACTCCCGCCGCAGCGGCGCGCAGTGCCCTGGCCGAGGCCCTGCCGTATCTGCAAGACGAGCCCTTCTGGTATGCGAGTTGGGTGGCAGCCGCGATGGTGGATCGGAACGATGTCGATAGGGCCTCGAGCGAATGAACCGCGATGGAACAGGCGCCGGGAGCAGGGTGCGATCGCCCGCGACCTGGAGTCGGCCTGTCTCAGGTGTCCCTGCTCACAGCGACGTTGCGTCCTCGTTGAGAATGTCGAGGAAGGCTTGGTAGGCGAAGATTCTGTTCCGTTGCCGACCGGTGATCTCGCGCACGATGCCCAGATCCGCCAGGGCCTCGAGGCTTCTGGCGACTGCCGGATAAGACAATCCGAGTGTGCCGGCCATGTCCTTGATGGATTGGAGCGGGCGGTGACTGAGCATGCGATGTACCCGCAGGGCAGTACCGGCACGCCGTCCCAAGCGGTGAATGCGCTGCTCGTCCGACTGCATCAGGCTCACCAGCTTGCGTGCGGTATCCACCGCGTTCAGCGCGGTCTGTTCGACACCTTCCAGGAAGAAATCGATCCAGCCCTCCCAGTCGCCTGTCGTACGCACCCGATCGAGACACTCATAATATGTCTGCCGGTGGGTCTGGAGATAAAGGCTCAGGTACAGCAGGGGCCGCGACAGCATGCCTTCGTGATGGAGCATGAAGGAAATCAGCAGACGTCCCAGGCGACCGTTGCCATCCAGAAAGGGGTGGATCGTCTCGAACTGCACATGGGCCAGTGCCGCCTTGATCAGGGTGGGATAAGGCTGTTCGGGGTCGTGGATGAAGCGCTCCAGATCGGCCATGCAAGATGCCACCGCCTGAGGTGGGGGTGGCACGAAAAAGGCATTACTGGGGCGGGTGCCGCCAATCCAGGTCTGGCTGCGGCGAAACTCGCCGGGCTGCTTGCCGCTGCCCCGTCCCCTTGAGAGCAGCACCTCGTGCATCTCCCGCAGCAGGCGATTGCACAAGGGGAGGCCGTCCGACAGGCGTGACAGTCCGTGTTCCAGCGCCCGGACATAGTTGGACGCCTCCACCACGTCGTCGAAGGGCACGCCTGGGGCTTCGCTCAACTCGAACTGGAGCAGATCCGACAGCGAGGATTGGGTGCCTTCGATCTGGGATGAGAGTACCGCCTCACGCCGTACATAAGAGTAGAGAAAGATTTCTGGATCGGGCAGCAACAGGGTGATGCTGTCTAGCCGACCGAGCGCCAGCGTGGCCCGTTCCAGAAGGCGCCGCCGTTCGGGCGTGAAGCGCAGCGGAGGTTCGGGTGGCAGAGGGGCGGGTATGAAGGAGCGCACCTTTTCCCCGCCGGCAACGCTGGTCAGGTACTCACCCGTGCTGCCTCGTTCGACCATGGAAGCCCCTTGTGAAATGCAACGTCAATAAGCACCTTCGTTATATAACTATACGTCATTATCCGTTAATAAGGGGTCGGTGCAAATGGCTGTAAGGAGGGTGATGTCACGCGCCTGTGCCTTGAGATGTCCAGAGGGGCGCGTGTCCACCGAGGGCGACATCGCTGCCTCGATTCTGTCGCATCCCTTGTTCCCCGGCATTGGCCCTGCCTACACTGGGA
>CAZVIG010000459.1:0-2172 GCA_964627395.1 uncultured Sedimenticola sp. | reverse complement strand
GCAGCACCCTGCACCGCGCCGAGGTAGGCCTCGGGCCAGGCCAGGGGGTCGGCCTCGAGGCGCCGCCGCCAGTCGCCCAGCGGGCGGCCGCTCTCGATCAGCCCGCGCAGGGCGCCGACCTTTTCGGTGTGGCCGATGGCCACCACGCCGCGCAGCCGGTCCTCGGCGTCGAAAGCCAGGCGCAGGTAGCGGCCCCGGTCGCGCCCGTCCAGCACCAGCGGCTCGCCGCCGGCCCAGTCGCCGAAGGAGACCGAGATCATGCCCAGGGTGGCGAGCACGTTCATGTTGAGGCTGCCGGGGTAGCGCGCGCTGCCGGGGCGCACCATGTTGGCGGCGGCCACCCGGCCGTGTTCCACCGCAGTGGGCTGGATGGCGTGCACCTGGCGCTCGCCGGAGAGCCGGTCCGGCCCCTGGGCCACATCGCCGGCGGCGAACACGCCGGGGCGGCTGCTCTGCAGATGGGCGTCCACCAGCACGCCCTGGTCGCACTCCACCCCGCTCCCCTCCAGGAAACCGACGTTGCTGCGCACCCCGGTGGCGGTGATGAGCAGATCGGCGGACAGGGTCTCGCCACCGGCCTGCACCGCCAGGCGGCCGTCCTGCTCACGCACCGACTCGACCGCGGTGTTCACCCGCACCCGCACGCCCTGCGCCTCGCAGTGGGCGCGCAGCATGTCGCCGGCGGTCTCGTCGAGCATGCGCGGCACCATGCGCGGGCCCTGCTCGATGACGGTGAGCCGCACCCCGCGCCGCACCAGGGACTCGAGGATGATGCAGCCGATGAAGCCGGCGCCCATCAGCACCACCTCGCTGTCGGGGCGGGCGCGTTCGGCGATGGCGCGGGCGTCCTCCAGAGTCCAGCAGCTCACCACCCCGGGCAGGTCCATGCCGGGCACCGGCGGGCGCACCGGGGTGGCCCCGGTGGCGATCAGCAGGCGGTCGAAGTCCAGCCGCTCGCCGGAGGCCAGTTCGGCGGTGTCGGCGTCCGGATCGATGCGTTCCAGGCGGTCGTGACGCAGCGCGATGCCCAGCGCCTCCCAGTGGCCGGGACGCTTGCGCAGGGCGGTGCCCGCCTCGTCGATCTGCTCCTCCAACAGATAGGGGATGGCCATCCGTCCGTAGGGCTCCCCTGGTTCGCCGGACAGCAGGGTGATCTCGGCCGTGGGATCGAGACGGCGCAGGCTCTCGGCGGCGGTGACGCCGGCCGGGCCGGCGCCCACGATCAGATGATGCATGCCGCCCTCCTCAGCCCAGGCCCAGGCGCTGCAGGGTCTCGGGGGTCGGCTCGCCGTCGGGCGTCCAGCCGCGCAACTGGTAATACTCCGGCAGCATCTCGTCGAGCTTGTTCACCAGCCCCTTGGCCGGACCGGTGGCGGCGGCCTCCTCCAGCAGACGCTTGGGCAGGGTGTCCTCCTTGCCGCTCACGCCGGCGGCGAGGTTGAACTGGCGTTCCATGTTCCAGATGCGCTCGCCCATCTCCAGCAGCCGGTCCACCGTCCAGTCGCCCTCGCAGGCGGCGTCGATCTGGGGCGCGATGTCCTCCAGGGTCCAGGCGAAGGTGGTGAACACGCACAGCCCGGAGGAGTCCACCGCGGCGGTGGCGTCCTGGAAGGCCTTGACCAGGGCCGGCTTGCCCTCGGCGGTGAGGGGGTCGGTCTTCTCGGGGATGCCCAGCACCTCGGAGGCCACGGTGTAGCTGCGCAGGTGGCAGGCGCCGCGGTTGGAGGTGGCATAGGTGAGCCCCATGCCCTGGATGCCGCGCGGGTCGTAGGCGGGGAACTCCTGCCCCTTGACCGTCATGGACAGCTCGGGGTGACCGTATTTCTCGCACAGGCGCTTGGAGCCCAGCCCCAGCTCCTTGCCGAAGCCCTCGCCGGTGGCCACCCATTCGGCGGCCTTGATCAGCGCCTCGGCGGAGCCGAAGTCGAAGGGGATGCCGGTCTGCTCGGTGGTGAGCACCCCGCGCCCGTACAGCTCCATGGCCGCGCCCACGGTGGCGCCGAAGCTGATGGGATCGAAGCCGTCCTCGTTGCACAGGAAGTTGGCGTAGGTGAGCGCGTCCAGGTCGTCCACCCCGGTGTCCGCGCCCAGCGCCCAGGCCGCCTCGTACTCCAGGCCGCCGGAGGCGCCCCAGTACTCGGGCTTGTTCTTCACCGAGAAGTGCCCCTTGTC
>CAZVIG010000458.1:1764-2176 GCA_964627395.1 uncultured Sedimenticola sp. | reverse complement strand
GGCTGGGGCGGGGTCTGGGCCGGGGTGAGGCGTCGCCATGCGCTCGCCACCCAGGCGCTCACCGCCCTGCACCGGCTGCGCCGCGACCGTGATTATCTGGTGGTGGACGGCAAAGTGCAGATCATCGATCCCCATACCGGCCGCGTGATGGCCGACCGCAAATGGTCCCAGGGGTTGCAGCAACTGGTCGAGCTGAAGGAGGGACTGGAGCCCAGCCGTCCCGGCGAGACCCTGGCGCGGATCAGCTACCAGCGATTCTTCCGGCGTTATCATCATCTGTGCGGCCTGAGCGGCACCGCGCGCGAGGTGGCCGGCGAGCTGTGGCGGGTGTATGGGTTGCCGGTGAGCCGCGTACCCACCCATCGGCCGGTGCGGCGGCGGCGCTCGGCGCCGCGGTTGTACGCCACCGCCG
>CAZVIG010000458.1:0-1754 GCA_964627395.1 uncultured Sedimenticola sp. | reverse complement strand
GGCTGCGACAGCGTGGACGCCTCCCAGGCCCTGTCCGGGGTGCTGGAGGCGCGCGGCATTCCGCACCAGGTGCTGAACGCGCGCCAGTCGGCGGACGAGGCTGCCCTGGTGGCGAAGGCGGGCCGGCCGGGACAGGTCACCGTCACCACCCAGATGGCGGGTCGGGGCACCGACATCAAGCTGGATCCGGCGGTGCGCGAGGCGGGCGGCCTGCAGGTGCTGCTGACCGCCTGCCAGGAGGCGCGGCGCATCGACCGCCAGCTCGAGGGGCGCTGCGCGCGGCAGGGCGACCCCGGCCGGGTGTGCTATCTGCTCAGCGCCGAGGACGAGCTGGTACGCCGCTGGCGGCCCGCCTGGCTGCCGCTGCACCTGCCGGGGCGCGCCGGTCTGGCGCTGATGCGTCTCTGGCAGTATCGCGCGGAACGGGCGGCGGCGCGGCAGCGGCACTGGGTGCAGCGCCACGACGAACAGGAGGAGGAACTGATGGCCTTTGCCGGGGTGAGCGAATGAAGAGGATGATCCTGTGGTGGCTGGTGGCCTGTCTGCCGGGAGCGGCGTTGGCCGGCGAGATCGCCGGGCAGCGGTTCGACTGTCTGCTGGAGCCCAACGAGGAGGTGGCCCTGGGCGGGGAGTCGCCGGGGCTGATCGCTGCGGTGACGGTGGATCGCGGTGCGCGGGTGAAGAAGGGTCAGGTGCTGGTGCGGCTCGCCGACGGCCTGGAGCGGGCGGCGCTGAAGCGGGCGCAGCAGCGGATCGCCCACGGACGGCGGCGCCTGCGGCGCAACCGGGAGCTGATCGAAATGAAGATGGTCTCGCAGGAAGAGCGCGACGCCATCGAGATGGACATCCGCGACGCCGAGGCGGATGCGGCCGAGGCGCGCGAACGGCTGCGCCTGCGGGTGCTGCGCAGTCCCATCGACGGGGTGGTGATCGAGCGCAACGTCGGCCCCGGCGAGCGTCTCGGCCAGGATCCGGCGCTGCGCCTGGCGAGCCTGGACCCGCTGCACGTGGAGGTGATCCTGAGCGCCGAGTATTTCGGACAGGTCCGCCCGGGACAGACCGGGCGGGTCCATCCGGCTGCCCCGGTGGGCGGCGACTATCCGGCGAAGGTGACGGTGGTGGACCCGGTGATCGATCCCGGCAGCGGCACCTTCCGGGTACGCCTGTCGCTGCCCAATCCCGGCAACCGCCTGCCCGCGGGGCTGCGTTGCCAGGTCGAGTTCGAGGCGCCGCGTGCCGGCGGGGTTTCGGAGCCGGAATAAATCCAGTATATTAGCGACAAGTGAAAGACGAGGCGGCCGATGGAAATCCTCTTTCTGCTGATTCCCCTGGCTGTGGGCCTGATGGCGGTCGCCGTGGTGTTTTTCCTGTGGACCGTGAAGAGCGGTCAGTACGACGACCTGGAGGGGCCGGCGCATCGCATCCTGATGGATGACGACGATCCCATGATCCCGGGTAACCGGCCCCGCGCCGCCGGCAGCGACGGCGACTCGGGCGAGAAGGGGGGCTGAAGCCCCCGTGGACGGGGCCGATACGGTACCCGAAACGACTTTCGAACGGAGTAGTGAGCATGTTCAGTTTCGAGAACTTCCCCATGACCGTCGTGGTGGCCCTGATCGTGATCGCCTGGCTGAGCTTCTTCTCGGTCATCCTCTCCGGCTGATCGCGCCACCCGGCATGCCGCCCCGGCAGGGGCGCAGAAACGAAAAAGCCCGCCGATCGGCGGGCTTTTTCGCGTTTGGGACGGTCGCTCA
>CAZVIG010000457.1:0-2187 GCA_964627395.1 uncultured Sedimenticola sp. | reverse complement strand
GGCTCCGGTCGGGATGACAGAAAGGATTCTGGTGCACAGGGAGGTGGCGCGCCTTGGAAAACGCGGCCGGACTGGCTATAGTCCCCCTCCCGGCCCCGAGTCGCGTGGGAGAGACCGCCATCAGGCGGCGCCGAAGGCGCAATTTCCGCCCGGAATCGCTCAGGCAAAAGGACCACGCAGACGGAATTCGCTCGAATTCGGGCCGGGCTCTGGAGAGCGGCGCGCCGCGGCGTGCCCACCGACGGGGTAAACTCTCAGGTTACCGGACAGAGGGGCGGATGGCAGTGACTACGCGGGTAGTGGCGGCCATCCGCCCTTTTTTCATTCTGGATCGGGAGACGACCTGATGGGTGCAGACAAGAAGACCGTGCTGAACGCTGTGCACCGCGAGATGGGTGCGCGCATGGTGCCTTTCGGCGGCTGGGACATGCCGGTGCACTATGGCTCCCAGATCGAGGAGCACCATGCGGTGCGCCGCGACGCCGGCATGTTCGATGTATGCCACATGACCGTGATCGACCTGCGCGGACCGCGGGTGCGCGAGTTCCTCTCGCACCTGCTGGCCAACGACGTGGCCAAGCTCAAGACCCCGGGCAAGGCGCTCTATTCCTGCATGCTCAACCCCGAAGGCGGGGTGATCGACGACCTCATCGTCTATTACATGGCGGACGACTGGTTCCGCATGGTGGTCAATGCCGGCACCACCGAGAAGGACATCGCCTGGATCAGCAACCGGGCCCTGGACTACGACGTGCGCGTGGAGCCGCGCTTCGACCTGGGCATGATCGCGGTGCAGGGGCCCCAGGCGCGCGAGAAGGCGCTGCCGCTGCTGCCCGAGGGACTGCGCGAGCAGGCCGCCGAACTGCCGCCCTTCCAGGCGGCTACCGACGGCCGCTGGTTCGTGGGGCGCACCGGCTACACCGGCGAGGACGGCTTCGAGATCGTGCTGCCCGAATCCGAGACCGAGGCGCTGTGGCGGGCGCTGGCGGAGGCCGGTGTGCGTCCCTGCGGCCTGGGCGCGCGCGACACCCTGCGCCTGGAGGCGGGGATGAACCTCTACGGCCAGGACATGGACGAGACGGTCAGCCCCCTGGCCTCCGGGCTTGCCTGGACCGTCGCCATGAAGGACGAGCGCGACTTCATCGGCCGTGCCGCGCTGGAGGCGGAACGCGCCGCCGGCGGCATCCCGCGCTTCATCGGGGTGCTGCTGGAGGGGCGCGGGGTGCTGCGCGGCCACCAGAAGATCTTCGACGGCGAGCGTGAGGTGGGCGAGATCACTTCCGGCGGTTTCTCCCCCACCCTGGAGCGCTCCATCGGCTTCGCCCGGGTGGCGGCGGACGCCGGCGACGCCCTGAGCGTCGAGATCCGCGGAAAACGACTACCATTGCGACAGGTCCGGCTGCCCTTCGTGCGCCACGGCCAGCCGCAGATCGACCTGTGAACCCGCCTGCGGGCGAGCCAAGAGGAACCATGAGATGAGCAACATCCCCAGCGACTACCGCTACACCAAGAGCCACGAATGGGTGCGCGACGAGGGCGACGGCGTCGTCGCCGTGGGCATCACCGACCACGCCCAGGAGCTGCTGGGCGACCTGGTTTTCGTGGAACTGCCCGAGGTGGGCGCCGAACTCACCGCCGGCGACGAATGCGCGGTGGTGGAATCGGTGAAGGCCGCCTCCGACGTCTATTGCCCGGTCGCCGGCGAGGTGGTGGAGGTCAACGAAGCCCTGGTGGACGCCCCCGAGACCATCAACAGCGACCCCTACGAGGCCGGCTGGATGTTCAAGCTCAAGCTGCTCGACGAGGGCGAGGTGGACGGCCTGATGGACGCCGAGGCCTACGCCGAGCACTGCGAAAGCGAAGACCACTGAGCCGCCCCTGCAACCATGCCGTTCATACCGCATACCGAAGACGAAGTCCGGCAGATGCTGGACGCCATCGGGGTCGATTCCATCGAGGCCCTGTTCGACGAGATCCCCCCGGAGCTGCGCGCCGGCGAACTCGCCGGCATCCCGGAGGGGCTGTCCGAGATGGAGGTGGCCGCGCTGGCCGCCTCGCGCGCGCGTCGCGACGGCCAGGCGCTGTGCTTCCTCGGCGCCGGCGCCTACGACCACCATGTGCCGGCGGCAGTGTGGCAGATCGCCACCCGCGGCGAGTTCTACACCGCCTACACCCCCTACCAGGCCG
>CAZVIG010000456.1:0-2189 GCA_964627395.1 uncultured Sedimenticola sp. | reverse complement strand
GGGCAGCTCGGGGGTGTCGCAGGGCACGAACAGCAGCCAGGGCGTATCCGTATGGGCGAAGCTGGCGAGGATACCGCGCAGGGGCCCGGCGGGCCATTGCTCGTCGTCGGCAAAGACCGGCACACCCGCCGCGCCATAGTCGGCCAGTTGGCGGTTGGCATTGATGCGCACGCTGTGGACCTGCGGGCGCAGGCGTGCCAGCACGTGCGCGAACAGGGGCTTGCCGCGCAGGGGCAGCAGGCCCTTCTCGCGTCCGCCCATGCGGCGCGCCTCGCCGCCGGCAATGATGACGGCGGTGGTGGTGGCGGGCGTGGCCGGGGCCGGCTTCATGCCGTGATCGCCTTCACAGGTCGACCCGAAAGGGGGCGACTACCCCTGTGGATCCGCCGTGGGGGGACGCTAACAGGGGCAGGCAAGCAATGGGTTTGAGTTGTCCCATGAAGATCACATCTGCATCCGACATGGCCATGGCGGGGCTCCGCAAGGGCATGAGCGAGGTCCGCCGCAGCGCCGAGACCCTCGCCAGCCGGCCCACCGACGCCGAGGGCGTCGCGGCGGCGGTGAGCCTGAAACAGGCCGCCCGCCAGGTGGAGGCCGCCAGCAGGATCATCGAGACCGAGAACGAGATGCTCGGTACCCTGCTCGACGTGAAGGCCTGATCCCGCCATCAGTCCCTCGCTTTCCCGCGCTTGTCGCCCTGGCGCGCCAGTGCCCAGGCCACATGCTCGCGTACCAGCGCCGAGGGGTGATGGGCGCGCGCGCGCAGGGCATCGATGACCACCTCCCCGGGCGGGGCGTTTCCCAGCGCCACGGCGATGTTGCGCAACCAGCGCTCATGACCGATGCGCCGGATGGCGCTGCCCTCGGTGCGCCTGAGGAAGGTCTCCTCGTCCCAGGCGAACAGCTCGGTGAGGGGGGCGGCATCCAGCTCCGGGCGCGGCAGGAAGTCGGCCTCCCGCGTCAGTTGCGCGAAACGGTTCCACGGGCAGACGAGCTGGCAGTCGTCGCAGCCGTAGATGCGGTTACCCAGGGCCGGGCGCAGGGGCTCGGGAATGGCGCCGGCGTGTTCGATGGTGAGATAGGAGATGCAGCGCCGCGCATCCAGCTCGTAAGGCGCGGTGATGGCGGCGGTGGGGCAGACATCCAGGCATGCGGTGCAGTCGCCGCAGTGGGCCTCCACCGGGGCGTCCACCGGCAGGGGCAGATCGGTATAGAGCTCGCCGAGGAAGAACCACGAGCCCGCGCGGCGGTTGATGAGATTGGTGTGCTTGCCGATCCAGCCCAGCCCGGCGCGCCGCGCCAGCGGTTTTTCCATCACCGGCGCGCTGTCCACGAAGGCGCGGTAGCCGAAGGGGCCCACCTCGGCGGCGATGCGCTCGGCCAGCTTCTGCAGGCGCTTGCGCAGGGTCTTGTGATAGTCGCGCCCCAGCGCGTAACAGGATATGGCGGCCAGCTCGGGCCGCGCCGCCAGCTCGGCGGGGTCGAGCCGCGTGGGTGGCAGGTAATCCATGCGCACGCTGATGACCCGCACCGTGCCCGGTTGCAGCTCGGCGGGTCGGGTGCGCTTGCTGCCGTGACGGGCCATCCACGCCATGTCGCCGTGACGGCCCTCGGCCAGCCAGCGCCGCAGGCGGACCTCCGCCTCGCCGAGATCGGTATCGGCGATACCCACCTGCTGGAAGCCCAGCGCCGCGCCCCAGTCCTTGATGGCGCGCGCCAGCCCGGCCAGGTGCGCTTGCGTTTTGCCAGGACAGGACATACCGCTATGATACCGGCATGGGGGAGCTCAACAGTAATCTTTATCGCGGCGAGGAGGTCCGGGAACTGGACCGCCTGGCCATCGAAGACAGCGGCATCCCCGGCAATGTCCTCATGGAACGCGCGGGCGCGGCGGCCTTCGAGTGCCTGCGCAGGCACTGGCCCGAGGCCCGCTCGCTGGCCGTGCTCTGCGGCACCGGCAACAACGGCGGCGACGGCTTCGTCCTCGCGCGCCTCGCCCGCGAGGCCGATCTCCCGGTTACTGTCTTCCAGGTGGGCGACGAGGCCCGCCTGCGGGGCGACGCCCTCGCCGCCCAGCAACGCCTCGCCGGCGCCGGGGTCACCCCCGAGCCCTTTACCGGCCACAAGCTGGCCGGCTACGACGTGCTGGTGGACGGCCTGCTCGGCACCGGCCTGCATGGCGAAGTGAG
>CAZVIG010000455.1:0-2195 GCA_964627395.1 uncultured Sedimenticola sp. | reverse complement strand
ATGATGACCCGCTACACCAATGCCGACGTGGTGGTGGTGGGCCTGATCGGCGAACGCGGCCGCGAGGTGAAGGAATTCGTGGACAACATCCTCGGTTCGGAGGGGTTGTCCCGCTCGGTGGTGGTGGCGGTGCCCGCCGACCAGCCGCCCCTGCGGCGCATGCACGGCGCCATGCTCGCCACCTCGGTGGCCGAGTATTTCCGCGCTCAGGGTCGGCAGGTGCTGCTGCTGATGGACTCGCTCACCCGCTATGCCCAGGCGCAGCGCGAGATCGGCCTGGCGATCAACGAGCCGCCGGCCACCAAGGGCTATCCGCCGTCGGTGTTCGCCAAGCTGCCGCAACTGGTGGAACGGGCGGGCAATGGCGACCGCGGCGGCGGTTCCATCACCGCTTTCTACACCGTGCTCGCGGAGGGCGACGACCAGAACGACCCCATCGCGGATGCGGCGCGCGCCATCCTCGACGGCCATGTGGTGCTGTCGCGGCGCATCGCCGAGACCGGCCAGTACCCGGCGATCGACATCGAGGCCTCGGTGAGCCGCGCCATGAACGACATCGTCTCGCGCGAGCACCGCCAGGCGGCACGGGAGTTCAAGCAGCTCTACAGCCTGTATCAGCAGAACCGCGACCTGATCAGCGTGGGCGCCTACGAGACCGGCTCCAACGAGCAGATCGATCTCGCCATCCGCGCCATGCCCATGCTGCAGGCCTTCCTGGCCCAGGACATGGACACGCGGGTGGATCTGCAGCAGAGCATCGACGAGCTGATGCAGCTCTTTCCCCAGCAGACGTCGGAGCAGTAAGCGATGCAACGGGATTCGAGACGTTTCCAGGCCATCCAGAGACTGGCGGAGAAGAAGGAACGGGACAAGGCCGCGGCCTTCGGACGGCGCCGCGAGGAACGGGACGCGGCACGCCGCCGCCTGCAGGAGCTGGAGTCCTACCGCCAGGACTATCTGGACCGTTACACCCGGGCGATGCAGGCCGGGGCCGCGGTCAACCGCCTGCGCGACTATCAGGGCTTCATCGACCGGCTGGAACGGGCCATTCTGGAACAGCGGCGCCTGGTGGACGAGCAGGAGGCGCGCTGCCGGGAGGCGAAGCAGGACTGGAGCGAGGAATACACTCAGGTGCGTGCCATCGGCAACGTGGTGGAGCACAAGCAGGCCGAGGAACGGCGCGAGGAGGCGCGCCGTGAGCAGAAGCTGATCGACGACCGCGGTCCGCGCCGCGGCTGAGTCCCCCTCTGGGTTATGATCGGAGCCGGCGGGCGTCTGCCCGCGTGTCATGAGGGGGACGAGGAGATGAGCAACTCAGACGACAACGAACCGCTCAGCCTGCCGCAGGTCTTCGCCAGCGTGCTGGCCTCCTTCTTCGGAGTTCAGAAAGACGAGCGGCGGCGGCGCGACTTCAGCCGCGGCCGGCCGCGGGATTTCATCATCGTGGGGCTGGTGTTCACCCTGCTGTTCATCCTCACGGTATGGGGCGTGGTGGAATTGGTGCTCCATTTCGCCCTGCCGGAGGGCTGATCGCCCTGCGCCGATATGAGCGGGTGAAGGGCGCGATCCCGCGGATTTACTTTGGTGCATAAAAAACCCCCGGCACCGGGCCGGGGGCTTACAACGGGAAGCAGGCCCTGCCTCAGGCCAGCACGTACACCGAGCGTTCCGGCGATTTCACCTTTCCCTGACGCTTCAGATAGGCCAGGGTCTGGCTCAGGTTGGCGGCCACGATGCCGCGCTTGGCCAGTTCGCCCTTGATTTCCTTGGTGGTGTGCTTTTTCTTGTCGCCGAGGATCTCGAGCACGGCGCCGCTGATGTTGCCGCGGCCGCGGCCACCGCCGCCCCGCACCTTGCCGCCGAGCTTGCGGATGCGCGCATCGATTTCCGCCAGTTCCTTGCGATGACGGGCCAGCAGCGCCCTTTTCTCTGCCTTGGCCTTCTCCAGTTCCGCCTTGGCCTGTTCGCGCTGGCGTTCCGCCTCCTCGGCCTCCTTGGCCTTCGCCAGTTCGTAGAGTTCCTGGGCGGTCATTTCCTCGAAAGACTTCTTTTTTGCAACTTTTGCCATTCGTTACCTCGCGTCGGGTTTACTTCGATTGTGGGAAAGTCGGCCTGCTCCCTGTGCCAGTCATTGGTATCTGTGTATACCAATGCGACAATAATAACACTGGTTATAGAAAAATGGTAAACAATTT
>CAZVIG010000454.1:0-2197 GCA_964627395.1 uncultured Sedimenticola sp. | reverse complement strand
TGATCGCGCAGGCGGTGGAGGACCTGCAGGAGTTGGTGGATGTCGTGGAAGTGGAGGCCGGTGGTGGGTTCGTCGAGGATGTAGAGGGTGCGGCCGGTGTCGCGCTTGGACAGTTCGCGGGCCAGTTTCACGCGCTGGGCCTCGCCGCCGGAGAGGGTGGTGGCGTTCTGGCCGAGGGTGATGTAGGACAGGCCCACGTCCATCAGGGTCTGCAGCTTGCGGCGCACGGGCGGCACGGCGTCGAAGAAGTCCAGGGCTTCCTCCACGGTCATGGACAGCACTTCGTGGATGTTGCGGCCCTTGTACTTGATCTCCAGGGTCTCACGGTTGTAGCGCTGGCCCTTGCACACGTCGCAGGCTACGTAGATGTCGGGCAGGAAGTGCATCTCCACCTTGATCACGCCGTCGCCCTGGCAGGCCTCGCAACGGCCGCCCTTGACGTTGAAGCTGAAGCGGCCGGGCGTGTAGCCCCGGGAGCGGGCCTCGGGGGTGGCGGCGAACAGCTCGCGGATGGGCGTGAACAACTGGGTGTAGGTGGCCGGGTTGGAGCGGGGCGTGCGACCGATGGGGCTCTGATCGATGTCCACCACCTTGTCGAACTGCTCGAGGCCGGTGATGGCCTGGCAGGGGGCCGGCTCCTCGGTGCTGTTGTTGATTTGGCGGGCGGCCCAGCGATAGAGGGTATCGTTGATCAGGGTCGACTTACCGGAGCCGGAGACGCCGGTAACGGCGGTCATCAGGCCCACCGGGATCTCCACGTTGACCTGGCGCAGGTTGTTGCCGCTGGCGCCAAGGATGGCGATCTGGCGAGCCGGATCCCGCGGCGTGCGCTCGGCGGGCACGGCGATGACGCGCCGGCGGGAGAGATACTGGCCGGTGAGGGAGGCGGGGTTGCCCATGATTTCCTCGGGCGTGCCCTGGGCGACGATGCGCCCGCCGTGGACGCCGGCGCCGGGGCCGATGTCCACCACGTGATCGGCGGAGAGGATGGCCTCCTCGTCGTGTTCCACCACGATCACCGTGTTGCCGAGATCGCGCAGGTTGCGCAGGGTATTGAGCAGACGGGTGTTGTCGCGCTGGTGCAGGCCGATGGAAGGCTCGTCGAGGATGTACATGACCCCGACGAGACCGGCGCCGATCTGGCTGGCCAGGCGGATGCGCTGGGCCTCGCCGCCGGAGAGGGTGTCGGCGCTGCGGTCCAGGGTCAGGTATTCCAGACCGACGTTGACCAGGAATTCCAGCCGCTCGCGGATCTCCTTGACGATGCGCTCGGCGATCCTGCCGCGCTGGCCGGGAAGGTCGAAATTGGCAAAGAAGTTTCGGGCCTCGTCGATGGGCAGGGCGGTGATGTCGGGCAGGCTGCGATCGAGGACGAAGACGTTGCGGGCCGCTTCGTTGAGCCGGGTGCCGCCGCAATCGGGGCAGGGCTGCTGACTGAGGTATTTGGCCAGTTCCTCGCGCACGGCGTTGGATTCGGTCTCCCGGTAGCGGCGCTGCATGTTGGGCAGGATCCCCTCGAAGGGCTGGATCTTGTGATAGGCGCCGCCGCGATCGTTGTAGTAGACGAACTCGATTTCCTCGTCGCCGGAGCCGTAGAGGATGATGTTGCGGATCTTCTTCGGCAGCTTGCGGAACGGGGTGTCCAGATCGAAACCGTAGTGCTCGGCCAGGGAAGCGAGCATCTGGAAGTAGTAGGCGTTGCGCCGGTCCCAGCCGCGGATGGCCCCTTCGGCCAGGCTCAGCTCGGGGCGGCCGACCACCCGCTCCGGATCGAAGAACTGCTGGTGGCCGAGGCCGTCGCAGGTGGGGCAGGCGCCGGCCGGGTTGTTGAAGGAGAAGAGGCGCGGCTCCAGCTCCGGGAGTGAGTACCCGCATACCGGACAGGCGTAGCGGGCGGAGAAGACCATGTCTTCGTGCTCGCCGTCCAGCCAGGCGATGCGGGCGATGCCGTCGCCCAGCTTCAGGGCGGTCTCGAAGGAGTCGGCCAGGCGGGTCTTGAGATCCGCCCGCACCTTGAAGCGATCCACCACCGCCTCGATGGTGTGCTTGCGCCGCTTGTCCAGCTTCGGCACCTCGTCCAGCTCCACCACCCTGCCGTCCACCCGCGCGCGCACGAAACCCTCGGCGCGCAGGCGTTCGAATACCTGCTCGTGCTCCCCCTTGCGGGCATCCACCAGCGGCGCCAGCAGCATCAGCT
>CAZVIG010000453.1:0-2199 GCA_964627395.1 uncultured Sedimenticola sp. | reverse complement strand
GCTGCGTTTGCCCACCGGGCAAACGGTCGCCGCTTACCCATTGAACTACACCCGCAGTGTTTCGCATGTTGCAAGGCCGTGCGAGCGAACGTCCCTGTCAGGCCATCCAGCCGCACCTCCCTGTGCGGCGTTCACGGCGCTGCGTTTGCCCACTGGGCAAACGGTCGCCGCTCACCCATTGAACTACACCCGCAATTTGTCGATGGCTTCCTCCCCACCAGTGAGGAGGGGGCAACGGCGGCCGCCCAGGGCACGATGCGCGCCCTCAGCTCGCCGGTCCCCCATCATACATCGCATCGATCGCCTCGGCGAAGCGCTCCAGCACCTTGGGCCGCTTGATCTTGAGGGTGGGCGTCATCAGGCCGTTGTCCACCGTCCAGGGCTCCAGGGTGAGGTGTACGCGGCGGATTTTGGCATAGCCCGGAAAATCTTTCAGCGCCTGCTGCACCCGCCGCAGCACCGCCTTGTGGACCCGGTCGTCCTCGAGCGCAGCGGGGTCCAGCGGGTCCAGCCCCAGGTCCTGGGCGAAGCCGGGCCAGTGGTCGGCCTCCAGCACCAGCACCGCGCCCAGGTAGGGCCGGCCCTCCCCCACCACCATCGCCTGTTCGAACAGCGGGTCCAGGGTGATCGCCAGCTCCATGTCCGCCGGCGGGATCTTCTCGCCGTTGGAAAGCACCAGGATGTCCTTGATCCGGCCGGTGATGTAGATGTGCCCGGTATCGCCGATGCGCGCCTGGTCGCCGGTATGCAGCCAGCCGTCGGGGTCGATCATCTGGGCGGTGGCCTTGTGGTTGTTCCAGTAGCCGAGCATCACCCCCGGGCCCTTGACCAGCAGTTCGTCGTCCTCGCCGATGCGCACCTGCACCCCGCGGATCGGCAGGCCGACGCTGGCGGGGATGTTGTTCTCCAGCGGATTGACGCTGACCACCGGCGAGGTCTCGGTGAGACCGTAGCCCTGCAGCAGCGGCACCCCCATCGCCAGGAAGACCCGCGCCACCTCCTCGCTAAGGGGCGCACCACCGCTCACCGCGGCGCGCAGGCGCCCGCCCAGACGCTCACGCAGGCGCGAGGCCACCAGGCGGTCGAGCAGCGGCCAGAGGAGCTGGTCGGGGGCCCAGCCGCCGCGCCCCTGCTGGCGCAGGAAGCGCTTCCAGCCCACCTCCACGGTGGCGCGGAACAGCAGGGGAGCGAGGCCGCCCTGCTTCTCGATCTGCTCGTGCAGGCGCATATAGACCCGTTCGAAGATGCGCGGCACGGCAATGATGACGGTGGGTGCGACCACCTTCAGGTCCTCGGCGAGCTGCGCCACCGAGCGCGCGTAGCTCACCTTGGAGCCGGTCATCACCGGCAGGTAGTAGCCGGCGGTGCGTTCCAGGGTGTGGGACAGCGGCAGGAAGGACAGAAAGCTGTCCTCCTCGAAGACGTCGATCATGGTCACGCCGCCGTGGGCCACCGAGAGCATGTTGTGGTGGCTGAGCATCACCCCCTTGGGGCGGCCGGTGGTGCCGGAGGTATAGACGATGGTGGCCAGCGCGTGGGGGTCGCCGTCGCGCCGCACCTGCAGCTCGCCGGCGCTGTCCGGCAGCCAGTCGTTGACCAGCCGCACCCGTTCGTCACGCGCCGCCAGCTCGCGCGCCGCATCGCTGTCCTCCAGCAGCAGCACCCGCTGCAGGGGGCCTTCCTCGGGCACCACCTGGGCAAGGCGCCGCCAGCGGCCGGCGTCCTGCACCAGCAGCAGGCGTACCCCCGCCTCCTCCAGGATGTAGGCCACGTTGTCGGGCCGGTCGTCGGTATACAGCGGCACCGTGACCAGGCCGAGGCTCAGCGCCGCCTGGTCCAGCATCACCCACTGCGGACAGTTGCGCAGTTGCAGCGCCACCCGCTCCCCGGCGGGAATCCCCTCGCGTGCCAGGGCCGCCTGCCAGCGGGCGACCTGGGCGGCCATCTCCTGCCAACTGTATTCGCGCCACTCACGCGCGGCGCGGTCGAAATAGCCGTAGGCCGGGCGTGCGCCGCTGCGGCGCACCCGCTGGGCGAACAGCCCGTCCAGGGTGCGCGCCTGCTCGGGCGTGATCAGGTTCTCATGCAGTCTGGCCATCCCCCTCCCCCTTGTGGTATCCCCTGCCGTGGGTGGTGGGCGCTGCGCGCCGCTTCCGTGGAAACGGGGAGTTTAGTGTAATATTGACCCACATTTAACCC
>CAZVIG010000452.1:0-2201 GCA_964627395.1 uncultured Sedimenticola sp. | reverse complement strand
TATTTTATGCATATTTTGAGCCGATCGAGGCGCCGGAATCGTCTTGTCGCCCAAACTCTCCATCAGATCAAATATTTATCCTTTCCTGCCCTTCTCGCTCATGGGTGACCGGTCGGCCATCCCAGTCCGGTTTGGAGCAGGATGTAAAATGTTTGGACACTGCTCGGACCGGCTCAGGAGCGGTCCCCGAGCGTCGCCAGGGCCTGTCGTGCCTGTTCCTTAAAGCGCGGATCTTTGGCTGCGGCCACCTGTTCCAGTTGCTCGCGGGCCTCTTCTGAACGACCGAGCTTGAGATAGGTCATGCCCAAGTGGTAACGCAGCTCGGCGGATTCTCCCAAGCCCTTCACGGCCTTCTCCAGATAGGGCAGCGCCTCGGCGTACTCGCCGCGCAGGTAGTGCACCCAGCCGACGGTATCCTGGTAGAGCGGCACATCCAGATCCTTCAGCCGGTTCGCCAGCGACATGGCCCGGTCCAGATCCGGCTTTCCGGATGGATCCTCGGCGAGCAGTACGGCCAGATTGTTGACCGGGCCGGTGGCAGCCTTCGGATATCGTTTGATCACATCCTCCAGCAGGCCGATGGCGCGCGCCCGCTCGCCCTCGGCCGCCAGCCGGGTCGCCAGGTCCATCACCAGGGCGGGGTTGTGTTCGGTCGCCTTCACGCCCGCCTCCATGACCTTTCGGGCACCCGCCCTGTCCCCTTGGGCAGTGCGAATCTGCGCCAGTCTCAGATAGGCCCGCGGCGAGGTGGGATGGGCGGCCACCGCCCTTTCGAGCAGTGCGGCGGCTTTGTCCGCCGCGCCTTCGGACAAACGGACCTCGGCCAGCAGGCTCAGGGCCAGCAGGTGGTCCGGGTGGGCCTTGAGCAGCTTCTCGAGCTGAGCCACCGCCTTCGCCTTGTCGCCCATCGCCAGGTGGCTGCGCGCCATGGCGATCAACACGTCGGTCGCCCCCGGGCGGCGCTTCAGCGCCTGTTCCAGCCGCTCGAGCGCCCCCTTGTGGTCGCCCTCGCGCTGCAAGGCGATGCCCTCGAGATAGAAACCCAGCGGGTGCTTGGGGTTGCTCTTCTGGATCTTGCGTCCCCGCTCGGCCAGTCCCTTCCAGTCCTTTTCCGAGGCCTTGAGCTGAGCCATGGCGAGCTGGGCCGCGGCATTGTTGGGCACCGCCTCGAGCAGTTTCTCGACGGTGGTCTGGGCGCCGTCCAGGTCGCCGTTGCGGGCCTGAAGTTCCGCCAGCATCAGGTAGGCGGCCGGATCCTTGGGCGCCAGGGTGATGGCCTTCTCCAGCGCATCCTGGGCCAGCGCGAACTCCTTCTGCTGGATGTGGGCCTGCGCCAGCAGCCGCAGGGCCGGCACCCGGTCCGGATACTCCTTGAGGACGGTGCGCAGATCCGCCACCGCCCGGGCCGGATCCTTCTTCTGCAAGGCCAACACCGCCCGCAATTGCAGGGCGTCGGGCTCGCGCGGGGACTCGGCCAGCACCTCCTCTATCAGCGCCGCCGCCTCGTCGTTGCGCTTCTGCGATAGCAGTTGCCGCGCCAGTAGGTTGCGCGCCTTGATCGCATCCGGCCCCTCGCCACCGCTGCGTTCGATGATCTCACGATAGACCTGCTCGGCGCCCTTCAGGTCCTTCTGCGACCGCAGAAAGGCCGCCTTGACGAAGCGCAGCGAGGCGGAATCGGGCGATTCGTCCAACAGCCCGTCCAGCGCCTTGCGGGCCGCCTCCACGCCCCGGGTCTGATTCAGGAACCCGACCAATAGCTGCGGTGGCTCCGGGTCGTCCGGAAAGGCCTTCATCGTGTCCCGCAGTACACGCTCGGCATCGTCGAAACGCCTGCGCGCCGCGTAGAAGCGTGCCAGGGAAATCCGGTAGCCCTTCTGTTCCGGATAACGGTCGATCAGGCCCTGCAGTTCGCGGATCACTCCTTCATCGTTCCCCTCGGCCTGGTAAACGCGAGCGAGCAGCAGATGCAGGCCCGAGTCGCCGGGATTGGCCTCTATCACCCGCTCGAGGGTCTGTCTGGCGCCCACGTAGTCCTTGCGCGCGAGCTGAATGGTGGCCAACAGGCTCCCGGCTCCGGCGTTGCCGGGATCCTTCTCCAGAGCGCTTCGGGCGTCTTTCTCGGCTGCTTCCCGCTTGCCTGCCTGCCACTCCAACAGGCCACGAGCCGCCAGGGCATCGGCGTTGTCCGGGGCCTTCGA
>CAZVIG010000451.1:0-2210 GCA_964627395.1 uncultured Sedimenticola sp. | reverse complement strand
ATGGAGCGCAGCGCGCCGCGGTACATCTTCTTGTTGACCTTCTGCTCATAGCTGCGCGGCTTGGCCGCGAAGGTCACGCCGCCGTGGCGGAACAGCGGGCTGCGGATGGTGCCCGCACGGGCCCGGCCGGTGCCCTTCTGGCGCCACGGCTTGGCGCCGCCGCCGCTGACCGCGGAGCGGTTCTTCTGCGCCTTGGTGCCGGCACGGGCGGCGTTCATGTAGGCGGTCACCACCTGGTGGATGAGCGCCTCCTTGTAGTCGGCCCCGAACACGGCGTCGGACACCTGGATGCTCGAGCCACCCTGTACGTTCAGATCCATGTCTTACCCCTTGTTCTTGAGCTTGATCGCCGGGGTGACGATCACGTCGCCACCGCGGGCACCGGGCACGGCGCCCTTCACCAGCAGCAGGTTGCGCTCCACGTCCACGCGGACCACCTCGAGGTTCTGCACGCAGACCTTCTCGTTGCCCATGTGGCCGGCCATCTTCTTGCCCTTGAACACGCGGCCCGGGGTCTGGCACTGGCCGATGGAGCCCGGCGCGCGGTGCGACAGGGAGTTGCCGTGGGTGGCGTCCTGGGTGCGGAAGTTGTGACGCTTGACGCCGCCCTGGAAGCCCTTGCCCTTGGAGATGCCGCGCACGTCCACCTTCTGGCCGTTCTCGAAGATGGAGACGTCCACGCTGCCGCCCACCTCGGGCACCTCGCCCTCGTGGTCGTCCAGACGGAACTCCCACAGGCCGCGGCCTGCCTCGACGCCGGCCTTGGCGAAGTGACCCGCCATCGGCTTGTTGACGCGCGAGGCCTTGCGGCTGCCGGTGGTCACCTGGATGGCGCTGTAGCCGTCGTTGTCGACGGTGCGCACCTGGGTCACCCGGTTCGGCTCGACCTCGATGACGGTGACCGGGACGGAGACACCGTCATCGGTGAAGATGCGGGTCATGCCGGCCTTGCGTCCTACGATTCCAATCGCCATGTCTGTTACCTCAGTTGAGCTTGATCTGGACGTCCACGCCGGCGGCCAGATCCAGCTTCATCAGCGCATCGACCGTCTTGTCGGTCGGATCGACGATGTCCATGAGGCGCTTGTGGGTGCGGATCTCGTACTGGTCGCGCGCGTCCTTGTTGACGTGCGGCGAGATCAGCACGGTGTAGCGCTCCTTCTTGGTCGGCAGCGGGATGGGGCCGAGCACCTGCGCACCGGTGCGCTTGGCGGTCTCGACGATCTCCTTGGCCGACTGGTCGATCAGTCGATGATCGAACGACTTGAGACGGATTCGAATACGTTGATTGGTCATTGCTTCATCACTCGGAAATACGGATCAGTCGATCACTCGATGATCTTGGAGACCACGCCGGCGCCCACGGTGCGGCCGCCTTCGCGGATCGCGAAGCGCAGGCCTTCTTCCATGGCGATCGGCGCGATCAGCTTCACCGTCATCTGCACGTTGTCGCCCGGCATCACCATCTCCACGCCTTCCGGCAGCTCGCAGGCGCCGGTCACGTCGGTGGTCCGGAAGTAGAACTGCGGACGGTAGCCGTTGAAGAACGGGGTGTGACGGCCGCCCTCGTCCTTGCTCAGCACGTACACCTCGGCCTCGAAGTGGGTGTGCGGGTTGATCGAACCCGGCTTGGCCAGCACCTGGCCGCGCTCCACTTCGTCGCGCTTGGTGCCGCGCAGCAGCACGCCCACGTTGTCGCCCGCCACGCCCTCGTCGAGCAGCTTGCGGAACATCTCCACGCCGGTCACGGTGGTCTTCTGGGTCTCGCGCAGGCCCACGATCTCCACTTCGTCACCCACGTGCACCTTGCCGCGCTCCACGCGACCGGTCACCACGGTACCGCGACCGGAGATGGAGAACACGTCTTCGATCGGCATGATGAAGTCGCCGTCGATGGCACGCTCGGGGTCGGGGATGTAGGTGTCCAGCGCCTCGACCAGCTTGTCGATCGAGGGGGTGCCGATCGGCGAGGTGTCGCCTTCCAGCGCCTTCAGCGCGGAGCCGATGATCACCGGGGTGTCGTCGCCGGGGAAGTCGTAGGAGTCGAGCAGTTCGCGGATCTCCATCTCCACCAGCTCGAGCAGTTCCTCGTCGTCGACCATGTCGGCCTTGTTCATGTACACGATGATGTAGGGCACGCCCACCTGACGCGACAGCAGGATGTGCTCGCGGGTCTGGGGCATGGGGCCGTCGGCGGCGGACACCACCAG
>CAZVIG010000450.1:0-2212 GCA_964627395.1 uncultured Sedimenticola sp. | reverse complement strand
GTTCTGCCTGGAAACGACAGGCCACTCCCTCCCACGGGCACTGCATTCGACCGTTCAGCAAGCGGCCGAGAGAAACGGACATACCTGGGACAATCCCGCATTGCCGTCGCCCGCCACATGGCCTAGGCTTTGGAAAAATCGCATCGCCCACCGCCAGACGGAAACAACAAGCAGTGAACAAGGAAGCCCGGCACCTGGGTCCCGCACGCAGCCTCATCGGACTCCTGGTCCTGCTGCTCCTCCTCATTCCCTATGCTCATGCCGCCGACGACACCGCAAGAAGCCGCTTCCTGGCCGCGGAGCAGGCCCTGGAAAAGGGCGATCTCGCCGGCTACCGCCGTCTCTATCGGTTGTTGCAGGACTATCCCCTGCGCCCCTACCTGGAACTGAAGGAACTGCGCCGGCGTCTGGACCAGGCCGACAGCAAGGAGGTTCGCGCCTTTCTGAAGCGCTACGAGGGCACGCCGGTGGCCGACCTGTTGCGCAACGCCTGGCTGGACCGGCTGGCGGAACAGAAACGCTGGAAGGACTACCTCGCCTTCTGGCGCCCGCAGGCCAGCGTGCGCCGCCGGTGCCATCGCGTGCAGGCCCTGCTGGCCACCGGCCAGCGCCGCCAGGCCTGGCCCGAGATCAAGAAGCTCTGGCTGCATGGTCGCTCCCGCCCGCGCGCCTGCGACCCGGCCTTCGCCGCCTGGGAGGCGGCAGGCCGCCGCACCGCCGCCCTCACCTGGAAGCGTATCCACCTGGCGATGCAGGCCGGCCAGCTTAAGCTGGCCCGCTACCTGGGCAAGAAGCTGGGCCGCGGGGATCGCACCTGGGTGGAACGCTGGATCGCCCTCTACCGCGACCCGGAGCTGGCGCGCGAGCGCGAACGCTTCCGCCAGCGTCACCCCTGGCGCGAGACCATGCTGGCGCAGGCGGTGCAGCGCCTGGCGCGCCGCGACGGCCTGGCCGCCATCGAGCTGTGGAAGACGCTGCAAAAACGCTATCCCTTCAGCAAGGACCAGCGCTACCAGGTGGAGCGGCGCATCGCCCTGGCCCTGGAGCGCGATCCCTCCGAGGCCGCCTACGCCTGGGTGATGAAGGTCCAGCCGCGGCCGCATGACAAGCGCCTGTTCAGCGCCCGCCTGAACGCCGCCCTGCTGCGCCAGGACTGGCGGCGTCTGGCGCGCGATCTGAAACGCTGGCCCGCCGAGGAGCAGAAGACCGAACGCTGGCAGTACTGGTATGCGCGCGCCCTCGAAGGCATCGGCAAGAAGGCAGAGGCGCACCGGCGCTACAAGGTGCTGGCGGCCAACCGCTCCTATTACGGCTTCCTGGCGGCGGACCGCATCGACGCCCCCTATCATCTGGTGCATCGCCGCACCCCGACCGACCCGGAGCGCATCGCCCGCCTGCAACGCCGGCCCGGCCTGCAACGCGCCCTGGAGCTGCACGCCCTGCACCGCAACACCGAGGCGCGACGCGAGTGGCGTTATCTTACCCGCGACATGGACAAGCCGGACCTCAAGGCCGCGGCCCTGATCGCAGAACGGGCCGACTGGCACGACCAGGCGATCTTCACCCTCGCGCGCACCGGCTACTGGGACGACCTGGAGCTACGCTTCCCGCTGCAGCACCGCGAGATCGTCGCCGACCAGGCGCGCCGCAACGCCCTGGACGACGCCTGGGTGTATGCGGTGATCCGCCAGGAGAGCGCCTTCATGCGCGACGCCCGCTCGCGGGTGGGCGCCCTGGGCCTGATGCAACTGATGCCGGCCACCGCGCGCAACGTGGCGCGCCGTCAGCTCGCGATGAAGCCGCCGGCGCGGGCCCGACTGCTGGACCCGGACCTCAACATCCAGCTCGGCAGCGCCTACCTCAAGCAGCTCAAGGACAAACTGGCCGACAATCCGGTACTGGCCACCGCCGCCTACAACGCCGGTCCGCACCGTGTGGACCGCTGGCTGCCGGAACGCGACCTGGACGCGGACATCTGGGTGGAACTGATCCCCTTCCGCGAGACCCGCAAGTACCTGCAGCGGGTGATGAGCTACACCGTAATCTACGACAAGCGGCTGGGACGGGAACCGCGGCGCCTGAAGGAACGCATGAAGCCGGTGGGCGCCCTGCGCGACGACCGCCTCGCCGGCGCCTGATTCCCAGGCGGAGCGCAGGCCCGGTCATTTCGACCGGAGGCGACGGCGCAGCCGGTGCCGGAGCGGAGAAATCC
>CAZVIG010000449.1:0-2220 GCA_964627395.1 uncultured Sedimenticola sp. | reverse complement strand
CCGGCCACGCCCAGCAGGCCCAGGCCCACCACCAGCAGGCCGGTGATGGCGCCGCCGCGGAAGGCGATCTGCAGGGCGGCGTTCATGCCCTGGTTGGCGGCCTCGGCGGTGCGGGCGTTGGCGCGTACCGAGATGTTCATGCCGATGTAGCCGGCCGCGCCCGAGAGCACCGCGCCGATCACGAAGCCGATGGCGGTGGGCGCGCCCAGGGTGGCGAACAGAATCACCGCCAGCACCACCCCCACCAGGCCGATGGTGGTGTATTGCCGGTTGAGGTAGGCGGCGGCCCCCTCCTGGATGGCACGGGCGATCTCGCGCATCCGCTCGTTGCCTTCCGGTTGCGAGAGGATCCATTTCACCGAGACGATGCCGTAGGCCACGGCGACCAGGGCGCTGGCGAGCGCAAAGAGCAATTCGTAGTTCATTGTCGGGTACCCCCTCCTGCTGCTGCTAGGCCGGCCCGCGACGGGTCCGGTACCCGAACCATTGTATGAATAACCCTGAAAATAGTGAGAAAAGTTTCCGATGCCGGTATCAGGTGAATTACTGATATGGGTGCGCTCCCCGGTCTTTCGGGGATGCGACGGAAAGGCCGTCAGCGACCGACCTTGCTGTAGTCGGCCTGCGGGTCCAGCTCGAAGTGATTCTCCAGGTCGAACTCGCGGAACAGTTGCGCCACCGCGGCCTGCCCGTGGACCCGGGCCACCTCGCCCAGGATCAGGCGCACCGCATTGCGGTTGTAGCCGCTGTTGAAGGCCATCTGCTGCTCGATCAGTTCGCGGGCGCGGGAGAGTTGCATGGGGCTTCCTCGGCGTAAGGCTTCAGGACTTTCCGAAGGTCCAGTGACGGTTGAGGGCGAAGTTCCACACCAGCACCAGGCCGGTGGTGATCACCTGTGCCAGAAGATAGAACATTCCCAGGGTCTCGGTGAACAGGTACATCAGGGCGGTGTTCAGGGTCAGGCCGGAGGCGGAGACCAGGGCGTAGCGCGGCGCGGCCTCGCGGTGCCGGCGGTCGCTGGCGAACACCCAGTGGTATTTCATCTGATAGTTGAAGAAGGCGGCGATCGCATAGCCGATGCCCGAGGCCCAGGGCGCGGGCAGGCCGCCCAGCTCCTTGAGCAGGATCAGCAGCAGGTACTGGATGCCGGTGGCGATGGCGCCGGTGCCGGCGAAGGCGGTGAATTGCTTGAGCAGGGCCAGCATGGGGGGAGTGTAACGAAAAGACCCCGCATCCGGGGATGCGGGGCCTTGCAGCGATTCAGACGGTGTCTGAATTACTTGGCAGCGGGTGCAGCCGGAGCAGCGGCCGGGGCAGCCGGAGCCATGGGAGCGACCGGAGCCGGAGCGTAGCCGTAACCGCCGTAGTAGGGCTGGTCGTAGCTGTAGCCGTTGAAGTTGCCGCTGGTGTCGCCGTTGCCTTTGAAGTCGCCGGTGGTCTTGCCACGACCCTTGAAGGTCATGGAGAAGGTGGCCTCACCCTCACCGGTGCCGTTGCCGACGAAGTCGCCGTTGCCATTGTAGGCGCCGGTGGCGGAACCGTTGTCACCCCAGAAGTTGGAGCTGGCGGCGACTTGGGCGGAAGCGATGATGGCTGCGATGGCGATGATCTTTTTCATTGGGTTTTCTCCTTTGAGAAGCTGTTGGGTTCTGTCTGTCTCGACCTTACTGCGCGTCGATGCGGGTAAGTATATAAGCATTTTCTTAATTGTCAATATTCTTTTGCAGAAAAATTTCCCGGGCACGAAAAACCCCGCCGGAAGGCGGGGTCGCAAGGGGGAAAGGGTGGAGGCTCAGACCTCGAAGGGCGGGAGTTTCTTCTCCACCGCCGCCCCCTTGATGGTGACGTAGCGGGGCATGCCGTTTTCGTCGTACTCGGGGTAGGCCTCGCCCTGGATCAGGGGATAGAGGTATTCCTTGCACTTGTCGGTGATGCCGAAGCCGTCGTCGGAGATGAAGTCCAGCGGCATCATCTTCTCGACATTGGCCACCTCGGACAGCGGCGCCTCGCCGATGCTCCACTTATAAGGAGAGGAGGACTCGCGCACCACGGTGGGCATGATGGAGTTCTTGCCCTCCAGGGCCTTCTCCACCGCCGCGGCGCCCAGGGCGTAGGCCTGCTCCACGTCGGCGGCCGAGGCCAGGTGGCGTGCGGCGCGCTGCAGATAGTCGGCCACCGCCCAGTGGAACTTGTGGCCCAGGGCGTCCTTGATCATGTTGG
>CAZVIG010000448.1:0-2225 GCA_964627395.1 uncultured Sedimenticola sp. | reverse complement strand
CCGGCGCCGCGGCCAACCGTGTCGCCCTCGAGGCCTGCGTCCAGGCGCGCAACGAGGGTCGCGAGCTGGAGAAGGAAGGCAAGGACATCCTCACCAATGCGGCCAAGCACAGCCCCGAGCTGAAGATGGCCATGGAGACCTGGAAGGAGATCAAGTTCGAATTCGACACCGTCGACAAGCTCGACGTGTCGCACAAGTGATCCCCTTTCCACACTGATTACGACTAGAGGAACCAACCATGAGCGAAGTTCAAGACTACAAGTCGCGCCTGTCCGATCCGGCCAGCCGCAAGATGGGCACCTTCTCCTACATCCCCGACATGGATGCGGACCAGATCCGCAAGCAGGTGCAATACATCGTGGACCAGGGCTGGAACCCGGCCATCGAGCACACCGAGCCCCAGTACGCGGCCAGCCACTACTGGTACATGTGGAAGCTGCCCATGTTCGGCGAGACCGACGTGGACCGCATCCTCGAGGAGATCGAGCTGTGCAAGAAGGCCAACCCGGGCAACCACGTGCGCCTGGTCGGCTATGACAACTACAAGCAGACCCAGGGCACCAACATGGTGATCTATCGTGCGCCCCTGGAAGGCGAGGTGCTGGAGCGGATGGAAGCCGCTGCCGCCGTCCACGCCTACGACCTGGTGCACAAGTAAGCACTTTCTCCTGCAGGGGCGCCTGCCCCTGCGGGGGTTTTGCTGAGGCCAGGTACATCCTGGCCTCAGCAAAACTCCCCTCCGAATCATGAGGTGTGCGTGATGACCGACATCGACAAGAACGATTTCCTGATCGAGGAAGAGCCCTACTACCGCCCGGTGGGCGACGAGGTGGAAAAGTACCAGGCGGCCTACGACGTGCGCATGCCGGTGATGCTCAAGGGCCCCACCGGCTGCGGCAAGTCGCGCTTCGTGGAATACATGGCCTGGAAGCTGGGCAAGCCGCTGATCACCGTGGCCTGCAACGAGGACATGACCGCCTCCGACCTGGTGGGCCGCTTCCTGCTGGACATCAACGGCACCCGCTGGCAGGACGGCCCGCTCACCGTGGCCGCGCGCATCGGCGCCATCTGCTACCTCGACGAGGTGGTGGAGGCGCGCCAGGACACCACCGTGGTGATCCACCCGCTCACCGACCATCGTCGCGAGCTGCCGCTGGAGAAGAAGGGCGAGCTGGTCAAGGCGCATCCCGACTTTCAGATCGTGATCTCCTACAACCCCGGCTACCAGTCGATGATGAAGGACCTCAAGCAGTCCACCAAGCAGCGCTTCGGCGCCATGAGCTTCGACTACCCGGACCCCGAGGTGGAGAAGGAGATCATCGCCCACGAGGCCGGCGTGGACGCAGCCACCGCCGAGAAGCTGGTGCAGGTGGCGCAGCGCTCGCGCAACCTCAAGGGGCACGGCCTGGACGAGGGCATGTCCACCCGCCTTCTCATCTACGCCGGTCAGCTCATCGGCAAGGGCATCCCCGCCGCCAACGCCTGCCAGATGGCGCTGGTCGAGCCGCTGACCGACGATCCCGACATGCGCGATACCCTGCAGGCCGCCATCAGCACCTTCTTCGGCTGATCCGGTCCCGGCGGGGCCGCGCCCCGCCTCCGCGCGAGGAGAAGTAGATGAGCGTCAACCTCGACGATTACCGCGACGAACTGGTCGCCGCCGCGCCCGAACTGGCCGACACCCTGGAAGCCACCTTCCACGAGGCGGCGCGCCTGATGTCGCCCGGCGGCCTCAAGGACTATCTCGACGGTGCACGCGGCATGGTCAGCCTCGGCAAGGGGCCGGCCCTGGTGGTCACCTGGCTGGACGAAGTGCCCCTGGTGGCGCGCGAGTGCGGCGAGGACGTGATCCGCGACATCGCCACCGCCGTGCTCAAGCTCGCCTCCATGGTCTCGGGCGAGGTGCTGGTGCTGATGCTCTCCACCCTGCCCACCGCGGCCCGCCGCCTCGGCGACCCGGACCTGCTGCGCGCCTACCTGCAACTGCTGCACCGCCTGGCGGCGCGTGCCCCGCGCGGCCTGCGCCCCATGCTCAACGTGCTCGACGAGCTGCTGTCCAAGCTCACCCTGTCCGGCCTGCGCCGCTGGGTGGACTTCGGCGCCGACGCCTACCGCCGCGACCTGCCCAAGCAGGCCGCCTACTTCGGGCTGGAGAGCGAGGACTCGCGTGCGGTGCTGCAGCAGGAGCGCAAGGGCACCCTGTTCATCGACGAACAGCGCCGCCT
>CAZVIG010000447.1:0-2227 GCA_964627395.1 uncultured Sedimenticola sp. | reverse complement strand
GCTGTTCAGGTTGCGTTGCAGCTCGGCGCTGTTGTGTTGCAGATGGTATTCGTAAGGGGCATGCAGGTAGGCGTTGAGCAGCCGCCCGCTGAGTTGCAGCGCGGTGTTCTGTGCGAAGCGCACCCGAGCCAGCGCGATACGGGTATTGATCAGCAGTTTGACGGTAAAGAACAGGACGATCGCCAGCGAAGCCCAGAGGATCATCTGTGCCGGATCGAGCTGTCTCCAGGCGGCGGGCATAAGGGCGTGCAGCCGGTCGGGGTAGGCCACCAGGCCCACATAGGCCGGTACCAGGTGGAGGCTGAGAATCTCCAGAATGCCATCGAACAGCATCAGCAGCACCAGCAGGGCGAAGCCCCGGCGGCCCCTGGCATCGAGCAGCGTGTAGAGTTTCTTGAAGGCGTCGATCATCGGGTGACGGCTATACGCTTTCGTCGGGCATGGGCCAGATGCGGCAGATCGAAATTCCTCTCCAGAGGGTTTCGCACTATAGAACAAAAGTATCGGCAGCAGGTGCCCGCTCTTGAGTGGCGGTGAGGGCGGGAGTGCTGTCTGTGCCCGACACTGGCCGCCCGGCCATGCAAGGAGGCGTTGTCACCCCCGACTGGGCCGAAACGGAAGGTCTGCTTGACTCCGTTTCTGGCGTTTTCGTAGTCGATGCCTTGGTGACGCGCATGCCTGGGCAGATCCGGAGCGCCGGCGTCTCGCCGGCCGGACCGCCAGGATGGTGGCGCTCCCGGTCTGGCCCTTGCGGATTACCAGGCGGCGGCCGGGGCGGTGATCGGGCCGGCCTGCCATCCACAGCGCCCGGGTGCGCGAACGAGCCTTGGGTACGGCCTCCCTGCCCCGCACGGCCATCCCGACGTTTTCGAGGTGTCCTATGGCCAGATGGCGGAAAAGTCCAGGCTGAATGCGCAGTCGTCAAGAACGAAATCGAAGGACTCCCGGCCGATGTCGGCCACCTTCACATAGCGCCCATCGTGCAGATGGTAGATCTTGGCGACGTGGTTTTCCGGGTCGAGGATGCCATAGTATTTCACCCCTTCCCGCTCATAGAGGCGAAACTTGGTTTCCCGGTCTTTCGTGGAGGTAGACGGAGACAGGATCTCGAAGATCAGGGCAGGGGCCCTGGTGAGGAACTGCCCTTCCGGTTGATGGCAGATGACCAGATTGTCCGGTTGCACCACGGTGTCGTCGGCAACGACCCAGTCCAGTGCCAGCAATGCCTGGCATTCTGAACAGGTTTTCAGCCGCTCCTCGAGCTGTGCGGCCAGCTTTTGACTCGTGCGCTGGTGGGTGTAGCCGGGCGAGGGAGTCATGGCGAACGGGATGCCGCCGATGAGTTCCCAGCGGCCTTCCCATTGCTTGTAATCTTCGTAGCGGTAATGGGGCAGATCCTCGCGCGAGAGCATGATTCCGGCTGCCTGGGTGGAGAATACCCACAAGCCTAGCGGCAACGGGCGAAAAAGGGCAACTGCCAAGGGGGTGGGCGATGCATCGGGCGTCCGGCCACGCTAAGAGAAGGCCGTTAGCGGTGCAGGGGTCGGTGTGGAAGATCGGGAGGTCAACCGGCCCGGTCCATCCGCCGATACCCGATCGCCTCGCTCATGTGGGCGGTGTCGATGGCGTCGCTGTCGGCCAGGTCGGCGATGGTGCGGGCGAGGCGCAGGATGCGATGGTAGGCGCGGGCGGAGAGGCCGAGGCGGTCGATGGCGTCGCTCAGCAGCCGGCGCACTGCCGGGTCGAGGTGGCAGTGGCGTTCCAGCTCGGCGTGCTGCAGTTGCGCATTGCTGCAGCCCTGGCGGGCGAGCTGGCGCTGCCAGGCGGCGGCGACCCGCTCGCGGACCCGGGCGCTGGGCTCGCCTGGGGTCTGCTGGGACAGCAGTTCGCGGGTGGGGATGGCGGGCACCTCGATCTGGATGTCGATGCGGTCGCGCAGCGGGCCGGAGATGCGGCCCTGGTAGCGGGCGGCGCTCTCCGGCGTGCAGCGGGCGCAGCGTTTTTCCGGGTCGTTGAGGTAGCCGCAGCGGCAGGGGTTCATGGCGGCGACGAGCTGGAAGCGGGCCGGGAACTCGGCGCTGCGCGCGGCGCGCGAGATGACGATGCTGCCGCTCTCCAGCGGTTCGCGCAGCACCTCCAGCACCCGGTTGTCGAACTCCGGCAGTTCGTCCAAAAACAGCACGCCATTATGGGCCAGGGAGATCTCGCCGGGACGCGGGATTCCGGA
>CAZVIG010000446.1:0-2233 GCA_964627395.1 uncultured Sedimenticola sp. | reverse complement strand
CGCGCCCGGTGAAGCCGCGCGCCAGGCGGATCGCCGACATGGTGGCCTCGGTGCCGGAGGAGACCATGCGCACCAGCTCGATGGAGGGCACCAGCTCGGCCACCTTGTCCGCCATCGCGGTCTCGATCTCGGTGGGCGCGCCGAAGGAGAGCCCCTTGCGTGCGGTCTCGGTGACCGTCTCGATCACCTCCGGATGGGCGTGGCCCAGGATCATGGGGCCCCAGGAGCCGACATAGTCGATGTAGCGCCGGCCCTCGGGGTCGAAGATGTAGGCCCCGGCGGCATGGTCCACGAACACCGGCTCGCCGCCCACGCCCTTGAAGGCGCGTACCGGCGAGTTGACCCCGCCGGGGATGTGTTCCTGGGCATGTCGAAAGCGCTGGCTGGCGTCGCTCATTGGGGTGTCTCCGGTGGCTGGAACAGGTCGCTCAGGGCGCGCGCCGCGGCGGTCACGTCGGGGGCGCCGAACACGCCCCGAATGACCGCCAGCATGTCGGCCCCGGCCTCGATCAACGGGCGGCCATTCTGCGCAGTAATACCGCCGATCGCAACCACCGGGCAGGGCAGCTCGCGGCGCGCGCGGCGCAGCAGGGCGGGGTCCGCCTGCACCGCCTGCGGCTTGCTGCGCGAGGGAAAGAAGCGGCCGAAGGCGACATAGTCGGCCCCCGCCGCACAGGCCTGCTCGGCCAGCGCGAAGCGGTCGTAGCAGGAGACGCCGATGATCGCCTCCGGGCCCAGGGTGGCGCGCGCCGCCGCCAGGCCGCCGTCCTCGCGCCCGATGTGCACCCCGTCGGCGCCGATGCGCGCCGCCAGCGCCGGGTCGTCGTTGATCAACAGCGGCACGCCCCGGGAGCGGCACACCGCGAGGAGCTCGCGCGCCTCCGCCTCGCGGCGGGCGGCATCCTCGCCCTTGTCGCGGTACTGGATGACCCGTGCCCCGCCGGCGATGGCGCGCGCCACCTGGCGCGCCAGGCCGTCGCCGCGCAGTTCGGCGTCGGTGATCGCGTACAGTCCGCGGAAGGGGAAGCCGCGCAGCCGCTTCACAGCGCCCGCTCCCGGCGGTCCGGCAGCCACTGGCCGCGGCCTGGCGCGACGGCCCGCTGCAGGGTGCGCCAGGTCCATTCCTGCGCCTGCTGCACGGCCATCCCCAGCGGCTCGCCGGCGGCCAGGCGGCAGGCGCAGGCGGCCGCCAGGGTGCAGCCGGAGCCGTGGTAGCGATGCGGCAGCAAGGGCCATTCGAAGTCGTGCGCCCCCTGGGCGTCGATCAGCCGGTTGCGGACCGTCGTCTCCGCCTCGTCGGCGCCGGTGAGCAGCACCGCCGGGCCCCGTTCGCGCAGCCGGCGGGCGGCCGCCTCGGCGTCCTCCAGTCCCGCCAGGCGGCGCGCCTCGGCGCGGTTGGGGGTGATCAGTCGGCAGTGGGGCAGCAGCGCCTCGCGCAGGGCGGTCACCAGGGCGGTGTCGGCCAGGGGGGTGCCGCCACCGGCCGCCAGCACGGGATCCAGCACCGCCGGCAGGCGCTGTGCGGACAGGCGCTCGCCCAGGACGCGGGCCAGGGCCGCATCCCCCAGCAGGCCGACCTTCACCCAGTCGGGGCGGATGTCGGCCAGCAGGCAGTCGAGCTGGGCGGCGAAGTCCGCCACCGGCTGCGGATGCAACGCGCGCACGTCGCGGCTGTCCTGGGTGGTGAGGCAGCTCACCACCGACAGGGCGCGGCAGCCGTGTGCGAGCGCGGTCTCGATGTCGGCCTGGAGGCCGGCGCCGCCGCTGGGGTCGTGGCCGCCGATGAAGAGCAGGGTCGGTCGGGTCATGGCCACATGCTACCCGAGCGGGCCCGCTCTGGCAGAATGTAGGGCATCGGCATAGGAGGAGGTCCTTCATGAAGGTCTATATGTGCGTGATCTGCGGCTATATCTACGACGAGTCCAAGGGGGTGCCGGAGGACGGCATCCCGCCCGGCACCAAATGGGAGGACGTGCCGATCAACTGGAAGTGCCCCGAGTGCGGTGCCGGCAAGGAGGACTTCGAGATGATGGAGATCTAGCAGGATGTTGAAAAAGTCCTTCCATGGACTTTTTCAACAAAGGAAGTGGAAAACGCGGTTTCCCGCCTTCTTCATTTTCAATGGCTTGCAGCCGTCGAAAATGGCGGCACATCCCAGTACCGCACACAGGCCGTCGAAAAAACGCCTTTTTTCGACGGCCTGCCAGGGCGGTCGCCGATAGGCGACGCCCCG
>CAZVIG010000445.1:0-2235 GCA_964627395.1 uncultured Sedimenticola sp. | reverse complement strand
GCTTTTCCGCTCGTGACAGACGCCTCGGGTGGGATGGCTTTTGTAGCAGGGATTCGGGTGGCGGTGGCGACCGGACCGGGCGCGGCCTTGGATCAAAGCCCCCGCCGCGAGCGATCGCCGTCAGAAGCAGCTCGCCAGCCCGGATGCCAGGTCGGGGTACTTCAACTCCAGCCCCAGCTCGTTCAGCAGGCGGTCGTTGCGCAGACGGCGCGATTCGGCAAGGTAGGAGCGCAGGCCGGCGGAGAGCTTTTCATCGGCCTCGGCCAGGGAGATCACCGGCGGGCGCGGCAGGCCGGCGGCGTCGGCCACCCGGTTGAAGTAGTCGGCCATGTTGCCGGGACGGCCGTCGCAGGCGTTGTAGAGGCCGCCGTCGCGTCCGCGCTGCATCGCCAGCAGGCAGGCCTGCACCAGGTCGTCGGCATGGATGCGGTTGGTCCAGGGGGCCTCTTCGGGCGCCACCATGGGGAGACCGCGGCGCAGCCGTTCCAGGGGCAGCTTGCCGGGGCCGTAGATGCCCGCCACGCGCAGGATCACCAGCTCGCCGCCGCCGGATTCCCGCCAGGCGCGCAGGCGCTGCTCGGCGTCCCAGCGGCGGCGCGCGCGGTCCACCTGGGGGCGCGCCGGCCAGCTCTCGTCCACCCAGGCACCGCCGCAGTCGCCATAGACCCCGGTGGTGCTGATGTAGAGGATGCGCCGCGGCTGCCCGCTTTCGGCCAGGCCCTGCAGCAGTCGTGCGACGCGGGCCTCTTCGGTGCCCTGGCGCGGCGGCGGGGCCAGGTAATAAAGGTCGCAACCGGCGGTGCTGCCGGGCGGCAGGGCCTGGCGGTCGAGGTCGCTCAGCAGGGGGATGATGCCGTCGTCGGCCAGGCGCTGCGCCGAGGCGATGCTGCGCACGAGGCCGCGCGGCTGGAGGCCCTGTTCGCGCAGGCGCAGGGCCAGGCGGCGGCCGATATAGCCGCAGCCGACGATAAAGGGTTGGGCTTGCCCGCTCATGACGGCATTCTAACTTTGGTGAGGGGACGGTCCACACTGCAGATGATGCAGTCTCCTTGGGAATCGGGGAAACGAACAGGTGCCCCCCTCCTAGCCTCCCCCCGCAAGCGGGGGGAGGGACGATATTTGGCCGTACGGCAGTGCCCGCAAGCGGGGGGAGGGACGACATTTGACCGGACGGCAGTACCCGCAAGCCGGGGGGGAAGGACATGGTTTTCCGGGACAATGGTGCCGGAAGCCGGGCCGTCGGAGGATGTTTTCAGGCCGGCCCTCTCGCCCGCCGGCCGGCCATTACACCCGCCGCCAGGGGTTTTATTGGCCGCCGCGATCGCCGAGAATGCGCCATCTTTCATCTCAGCAGCGAGATCCGGCATGAGTTTCAAGGTCACCCTCCTGCCCAGCGGGCGGCAGTTCGAAGTGGAGCCCGGCGAGTCGGTCCTGGACGCCGCCATCCGCCAGAGCATCGGCCTGCCCTACGGCTGTCGCAGCGGGCGCTGCGGCTCCTGCATCGCCACCCTGGCGGAGGGCGAGGTGGAATACCCGGACGGCCCGCCGGAGGCGCTGGAGCACGAACCGGAGGACAAGTGCCTGCCCTGCGTGGCGCACCCCAAGACCGACCTGGTGCTGGAGGCGCGCGAGGTGACCGGCCCGGATCAGATCGAGGTGCGCATGCTGCCGTGCCGGGTGCAGAAGATCGACCACCTGGCGCACGACGTGGTGCGCCTGTGGCTGAAGCTGCCGGAGGGCCAGCGGCTGCAGTTCCGCGCCGGGCAGTACATCGACTTCGTGCTCTCCGATGGCAGCCACCGCGCCTTCTCCATCGCCAACGCGCCGGAGGACGACGAGCTGATCGAGCTGCACATCCGCCACGTGGACGGCGGCAAGTTCACCGACTGGGTGTTCAGCAAGCTCAAGGACCAGACCATCCTGCGCCTGGAAGGGCCTCATGGCAGCTTCGTGCTGGACGAGGATTCGGACCGGCCCATGCTGTTCATCGGCGGCGGCACCGGGCTGGCGCCGCTCAAGTCGCAGATCGAGCATGCCTTCCATAAAGGTATCGAACGCCCCATGACCCTCTATTGGGGGGTGCGCTCCAAGCGCGACCTCTACCTGCCCGACCTGCCGCTGCAGTGGGAGCGGGAGCACCCCAACTTCCGCTATGTGCCGGTGCTCTCGGAACCGGACCCGGACTGGGAGGGGCGCACCGGCTTCGTGCACGAGGCGGTGCTGGAGGATATCGAC
>CAZVIG010000444.1:0-2237 GCA_964627395.1 uncultured Sedimenticola sp. | reverse complement strand
TGGCGCTGCACAAGGTGGGTTCCAACAACCCCGACGGCATCGAGATCAAGAAGGGTCCCAAGGGCAACAAGTGGAGCCCGGACGCCCCCGCCGACGGCATCCCCTTCCATCCGTACTACACGGTGAAGGACATCTTCGGCGTGGGCGTGTTCCTGATCTTCTTCTGCGCGGTGATCTTCTTCTGGCCCGACTTCGGCGGCCTGTTCCTGGAGTCGCCCAACTTCGAGCCGGCCAACCCGCTGAAGACGCCCGAGCACATCGCGCCGGTGTGGTACTTCACCCCCTTCTACGCGATGCTGCGTGCGGTGCCGCCGATGTTCAACTCGCAGTTCCCCGGCGTCATCGTGATGTTCGCGTCGATCCTGATCATGTTCTTCCTGCCGTGGCTGGACCGCTCCCCGGTGAAGTCCATCCGCTACAAGGGGCCGCTGTTCAAGATCGCCCTCGGCATCTTCGCCATCACCTTCGTGGTGCTGGCCTACCTGGGCCTGCAGCCGGCGACGCCGACCAAGACCATGCTTGCACGGATCTTCACGGCGCTGTATTTCGCCTTCTTCCTGCTGATGCCCCTGTACTCGAAGATCGACAAGACCAAGCCAGTGCCGGAGAGGGTGACCCAATGAAACGACTGATCGCTGTATTTGCCATGGCGCTCCTGCCCGTCGCCGGCCTCGCCAGCAGCGGGCACGGCCCGGAACTGGAGCCCGCCAACATCGACCTGGGCAACGAGGCCGCCATCCAGCGGGGGGCGAAGTACTTCGTCAACTACTGCATGGGCTGCCACTCGGCGCGCTTCGTGCGCTACAAGCTGTTCACCAAGGTGGGTCTGAGCGAGGATCAGATCAAGCAGAACCTGATCTTCGACGGCAGCAAAGTGGGTAGCCTGATGACCAACGCCATGCCCGCCGAGTACGCCGCCAAGGCCTTCGGCGCGCCGGCACCGGACCTCTCCCTGGAGGGACGCCGCCGCGGCGCGGACTGGGTCTATACCTACCTCAAGAGCTTCTACACCGATCCGGCCCGTCCCACCGGGGTCAACAACACCGTGTTCCCCAACGTGGGCATGCCCAACGTGCTCTGGGAGCTGGAGGGCATCAAGGATCCGGTCTATCGCTACGAGGTGCTGGACAACGGCCATGTGGTGGCGGAGTTCGAAAGCAAGGAGGAGGCCGACGCCAAGGCAAAGACCCTGGAAGGCGACGTGCGCGTGGAGAAGGTCGTGGACCACTTCCAGGCGGTGCGCCCCGGCAAGCTGAGCGCCGGCGAGTTCGACCAGGTGGCGCGCGACTTGGCCACCTACCTGGCCTACATCGGCGAGCCGATCAAGCTGGAGCGTCAGCGCCTCGGTGTCTGGGTGCTGCTGTTCCTGGTGATCTTCACCGTGCTCGCCTACATGATGAAGAAGGAGTGGTGGAAGGACGTCCACTGATCCCTTCATCCCGGCCCCGTGCCGCGGCGCACGGGGTCCCGCGAACAGGGAGGGCGCACGGTTTGCTATACTGTGCGCCCTTTTTTCGTGCTCCCGCACGGGATCACCGGCAGTGAAGCCAGCCAGCAAGGAGACGTGAGGATGACCGCCGTACCCAGCAGACGCGCCACCATGACGCTGTTTTCCGATCCCACCAGCCTCTACAGCCACCGGGTGCGGCTGGTGCTGGCGGAGAAGAGCGTCACCTGCGACATCGTGGACGTGGACCCGCTGGAGCTGCCGGAGGACGTGCAGGACCTCAACCCCTACGGCACCGTCCCCACCCTGGTGGACCGCGACCTGGCGCTGTACGACTCGCGCATCGTCTGCGAGTACATCGACGAGCGCTTCCCCCACCCGCCGCTGCTGCCGGTGGACCCGGTCTCCCGCGCCACCACCCGCCTCTACATGTTCCGCGTGGAGAACGACTGGTATCCCCTGGTGGACACCATCCTCGCCGGCGGCAAGGCGGCCACCAAGGCGCGCAAGGAGCTGAGCGAGGGGCTGATCGCCGCGGCGCCGGTGTTGGCGGCCAATCCCTTCTTCATGAGCGAGGAATACACCCTGGTGGACGCCACCCTGGCGCCCCTGCTGTGGCGCCTGCCGATGCTCGGCATCGAGCTGGGCGGCAACGCCGGCAAGCAGGTCAATACCTATGCCGCACAGATGTTCACCCGTCCCGGCTTCGTGCGCAGCCTGAGCGAGGCCGAGCGGGAGATGCGCGGCAAGTGAACATGACCTCCAACCGTCCCTACCTGATCCGCGCCCT
>CAZVIG010000443.1:0-2245 GCA_964627395.1 uncultured Sedimenticola sp. | reverse complement strand
GCTTCACTTCCAGCGGACCCAGGTTGGGCGGGCTGATCTTCAGCTCCGCCTGCTGTGGATGGCGAAGGGGGATCAGCAGCAGGCGGAGCTGAAGATCAGCCCGCCCAACCTGGGTCCGCTGGAAGTGAAGCTCACCCTCAACGACGACCGCGCCAGCGTGACCTTCGTCTCCCACCATGCCCTGGTGCGGGACGCCATCGAGGCGGCGCTGCCGCGTCTGCGCGAGATGCTGGCCCAGGAGTCCCTGCAGCTCGTGCAGGCGGACGTTAGCGGCGGCCAGGCCCAGGGACGCGAGGCGGCACCGGGGCAGGGCGGGGGCGGCGCCTTCGCGGACCCCGGCGGCAGCGATGCGGAGCCCACCGCCGGCCAGGCCGACGGCACGGTGCCGCGTGCCGGCCGCGGGCTGCTGGATCTGTTCGCCTGAGCCGACACGCCGGCAGCGGCGGTTCTATCGCGCTCTGCCCGGCTGCTATCATGTGCGCTGTTCCGAAGGAGGATGGTGCGCGTGCTCAGTCTGATCAAACTCGTCTTCGTGGTGCTGCTGGCCCTGCTCGGTGCCGCCTTTGCGGTCATCAACGACCAGCCGGTGCAACTGGATCTCTACTTCTTCGTCACCAGCCTGCCGTTGTCGCTGCTGCTGCTGCTCGCCACCGGGCTGGGGATCCTGCTGGGCGCCCTGGTGAGCACCTTCTATTTCATGCGTATCCGCAAGGAGAACGCGCAACTGCGCCGCGAGGTGAACCTGGCCCGCCAGGAGGTGAAGAACCTGCGCAGCCTCCCCATCAACGGTCACTGAACGTCCTCCGCTCATGGATGAACTGGTCTGGCTGCTTCTCCCCGTGGCGGCCGCCTCCGGCTGGTGGGCGGCGATGCGCAGTGCGCGCCGGCGCGAGGCGGACGGCCGCCACGAGCGTAATCCGGTCTATTTCCGGGGGCTGAATCATCTGCTCAACGAGGAGCCGGACAAGGCGATCGACGCCTTCGTCGAGATGCTGGAGGTTGACTCCGACACCGTCGAGACGCATCTGGCCCTGGGCAATCTGTTCCGCCGCCGCGGCGAGGTGGAGCGGGCCATCCGCATCCACCAGAACCTGATCGCGCGCCCGGCCCTGACCAGCGAGCAGCGTGGCCAGGCGCTGCTGGAGCTGGGCCAGGACTACCTGCGTGCCGGGCTCTACGATCGCGCCGAGAACCTGTTCAACGAGCTGCGCCAGAACCGCCTGCACCTGCCCCAGGCCCTGCAGCATCTGCTCACCATCTACCAGCAGGAGCGGGACTGGGAGGCCTGCTTGCGCACCGCCGAGGAGCTGGAGCGCCAGGCCGGCGAGGACCGTTCGCGGGAGAAGTCGCACTACTACTGCGAGCTGGCCGAGCAGGCGCGCCGTCAGGGGCAGAACAAACAGGCCCAGGCGCTGCTGCGCAAGGCTTTGGGGGCGGACCCCGGCTGCGTGCGCGCCCTGCATCTGCAGGCGCGCATAGAGCGCGAGTCGGGCAGCATCGCGGATGCGGTGAAGCTGCTGATGACCATCGTGGAGAAGGATCCCGATTACATCCCCGAGGTGCTGGACGAGATCGCCGAGGCGCTGCGCGCCCTGGGGCAGCGCGACCGCCTGCGGCGCTTTCTGCAGGAGGTCGCAGAACGCCACCCCAACCGCGGTGCCGAGCTGCTCCTGGTGGAGCTGATGCGCGAGTCCGAGGGCGAGGAGGCCGCGGTCGCCTATCTGAGCGAGTATATCGAGCGCACCCCCTCCCTGCTGGGGCTGATGCGCCTGCTGGAGCTGCGCTGCAGCAGGCCCGGCGACCGCAACGACGGCCTGCTGCAGCAGGTGCGCGGCCAGTTGCAGCACCTGATCAACGAACGGTCCGCCTACCAGTGCCGCAAGTGCGGCTTCGAGGCCAAGACCCTGCACTGGCAGTGTCCCAGTTGTCATGCCTGGGCCACCATCCGCCGCCGTCCCCTGCACGACCACGACGCCTGAACCGCCAACCGGAGCCGCCATGCAAGCCAGCGAACCCCGCATCATCGTCGCCCTGGACTTTCCCGCCGCCGAGCCCGCCTGGGCCCTGATCGAGCGGTTGCCTCCCGGGAGCTGCCGGCTCAAGATCGGCAAGGAGCTGTTCACCCGCCTGGGGCCGGACTTCGTGCGCCAGGTGGTGGAGCGCGGCTTCGAGGTGTTCCTCGACCTCAAATACCACGACATCCCCAACACCGTGGCCGCGGCCTGCGAGGCGGCCGCCGACCTGG
>CAZVIG010000442.1:0-2246 GCA_964627395.1 uncultured Sedimenticola sp. | reverse complement strand
AGGCCGACGTGGAGGGCTACAACGACGTGGCCGCCGTGTTCCGTTCCACCGCCGAAGGTGAGACCGGCCACGCCCACGGTCACCTGGAATACCTGGAAGAGGTCGGCGATCCGGCCACCGGCCTGCCCATCGGCAGCACCGCCGACAACCTGAAGGCCGCCATCGCCGGCGAGACCCACGAGTACACCGACATGTACCCCGGCATGGCCAAGACCGCCCGCGAGGAAGGTTTCGACGAGATCGCGGACTGGTTCGAGACCCTGGCCAAGGCGGAGCGTTCCCACGCCAACCGCTTCCAGAAGGCCCTCGACACCCTGGATTCCTGATTCAGGTTTCAGGCGACAAGGGGCCGCAAGGCCCCTTTTTCAACCCCGAATTCCGAGGAGACACGGTAATGGCTGGAGTAAGAGAAGGCAGTCTGGAGGCGCCGACCCGGCACCCGATCGATTGGCAGAATCCGGACTACTACGACGAGGACAAGCTGTTCGCGGAGCTCGAGCGCGTCTATGACATCTGTCACGGATGCCGCCGCTGCGTGAGTCTTTGCAACGCCTTCCCGACCCTGTTCGACCTGGTGGACGAATCCGACACCATGGAGGTGGACGGGGTGGCCAAGGACGACTACTGGAAGGTGGTCGATCAGTGCTATCTCTGCGACCTGTGTTTCCTGACCAAATGCCCCTATGTGCCGCCGCACGAGTGGGACGTGGACTTCCCCCACCTGATGCTGCAGGCCAAGGCGGTCAAGTACCGCAAGCAGGGCGCCTCGCTGCGCGACAAGACCCTGACCAGCACCGACATGCTGGGCAGCATCGCCGGTATTCCGGTGGTGGCCGGGGTGGTCAACACCCTCAACGAGACGCCGGCCTTCCGCAAGGTGCTCGAGAGCGCCTTCGGCGTGCATCACGATGCCAAGCTGCCCCGTTTCCACAGCAAATCGCTGCGCTCGCGCATCCAGCCCGACTCGGGCGAGGGCGCCGAGCCGGCCGGGCCCACCACCGGCAAGGTGGCCCTGTTCGCCACCTGTTACGGCAACCGCAACGACCCCAAGAGCGGCGAGGACCTGGTGGCGGTGCTGCGCCACAACGGCATCAAGGTGACCCTGGCCGAGAAGGAGCGCTGCTGCGGCATGCCCAAGCTGGAGCTGGGCGACATGCAGGCGGTGGCCGAGGCCAAGGAGGTCAACATTCCCGTGCTGGCGAAGCTGGTGGACGAGGGCTGGGACCTGATCGCGCCGGTGCCCTCCTGCGTGCTGATGTTCAAGCAGGAGCTGCCGCTGATGTTCCCCGACGATCCGGACGTGGCCAAGGTGCGCGACGCCTTCTACGACCCCTTCGAATACCTGATGCTGCGCCACAAGCACGGCAAGCTGAACACCGACTTCCGCAACCCCCTGGGCAAGGTGGCCTATCACGTCGCCTGCCACCAGCGGGTGCAACGCATCGGGCCCAAGACCCGCGAGCTGCTGTCGCTGATCCCCGGTACCGAGGTGCAGGTGATCGAGCGCTGCTCGGGCCACGACGGCACCTATGCGGTGAAGAAGGAGTTCCACGAGGCCTCGATGAAGATCGGCCGACCGGTCTACAACAAGGTCAAGCAGATGCAGCCGGACCACTACAGCAGCGACTGCGCCATGGCCGGCGAGCAGATCGCCAACGGCCTGCGTGACGGCAGCGAGCCGGAGCATCCCATCAGCCTGGTGCGCCAGGCCTACGGCATCTGAGGAGGTACCGCCATGTCGAACGAGGGCTATCACGAACCGGTAGAGGAGCTGGGCGACGAGGCGCGCGACCTGCATCGCGCCATCGTCTCGCTGATGGAAGAGCTGGAGGCGGTGGACTGGTACAACCAGCGCATGGCCGCCACCCGTGACGAGGAACTGCGCGCGGTGCTCAAGCACAACCGCGACGAGGAGATGGAACACGCCGCCATGGTGCTGGAATGGATCCGGCGCCGGGTGCCGGAGTTCGACCACGAGCTGCGCGACTGGCTGTTCACCGACAAGCCCCTGAGTCACCACCACGAATCCTGAGGAGGGATCATGATGCAGAAGCTGAGCAGAGACGATCTCTACAGCCTCGAGAAATATGCCGAGGTGCGGCCCGACTTCCGCGCCCGTGTCATGGAGCACAAGCGCGACCGGCGGGTGCCCATCGGGCCGAATGCCACCCTCTACTTCGAGGACGCGCTCACCATGCAGTATCAGATTCAGGAGATGCTGCGCATCGAGCGCATCTTCGAGCCCG
>CAZVIG010000441.1:0-2280 GCA_964627395.1 uncultured Sedimenticola sp. | reverse complement strand
CGGCGATGAAGGCGGGTCTGGAGGAGCTGCAGGGCCTGGATGAGCGGCGATATGCCCACAAGGCGATCCCGCTGAAGGTGCCCGGCGAGGCGGCGCGCCGCCACCTGGTGCTGCTGGGGGAGGCGGGCGCCCTGGAGTGACCGGGCTGGCTGCGCGTGGATCGCAGCGTTTCGCAGGCCGCCATGGTCGGGCCTGAAGGCCCTCCCACAGCTTACGACATCCCCCGCCTGTGGGAGCGGCTTCAGCCGCGACGCGCATACAGGGCGGGTGTGAAGGAGATTTCAGGGCCGCACCCGGAAACGGGCCTCCACCTCGCTGCCGTCGGCGAAGCGCAGGGTCACCGGCACCTCGGCGCCGGCGGGCAGGGAACGGCGCGGCGAGAACATCATCAGGTGGCGGCCGCCGGGGGCCAGCGCCAGCTCGCCGTGGGGCGGCACCTCGAAGGCCTCGGCGCGCACCATCTTCATGTGTCCGTCCTGCAGCAGGGTGCGGTGCATCTCGATGCGGTCGAAATCGGGGCTGCGCGCCCCCACCAGGCGGTGCGGACGGTCGTCGTCGTTATGGATGCGTGCATAGCCGGCGCGTACCCGGATCACCGGGGGAAGCTGCTTGATCCAGGCCTCGCTGACCTGGAGCGATGCGGCCTTGCGATGGCTGTCGACCAGGCCCGCCAGCCCAACGAACAGGCTCGCGACCAGGATGCCCGCCAGCAGTTTTTTCATCGACTTTCTCCCCTCGTGAACGCGCCTCTCCATGGTGCGCCCGGCCAAGTTCGTTCCGGTTGACCTGGATCAATTCGCAGATGTGTGGGCGGTTCGATCAAGCCCCTGTTCCACCGAGGTTTTTCAGAGTCCGCCCGTTCCTGCGTCAAGACGGTTCCCCTTGATCAAAGTCAAGGCTGCTCCCGCCCTCTGGTAGCAGCATGTGCATTGCTGCCTTCGGCGTCGCCGGGGGACGACAGCGCGCGATGCCTAACAAAGAACACGAGCGGGAGATGCAAATGAAACCAAAACCCTTATTCGGGGCGCTGTTGGCGCTGGGCCTGGGAATCGGCCTCAGCTCCGGTGCCCTTGCGCAGAACTCCTTGAAGGAGATCATGAAGGAGCGCGGGCTGACGGAAAAGGACATCCTGGCCGCTGCCAAGACCTACACCCCCACCGGCGGGCGTGACGAATACCTCGCCTTCAGCTCCGGTGGCCAGAGCGGTCACGTCATCGTGTATGGCGTGCCCTCGATGCGCATCCTCAAGTACATCGGCGTCTTCACCCCCGAGCCCTGGCAGGGCTACGGCTTCGACGACGAGTCGAAGAAGGTGCTGGAGATGGACAACCCCGGCATGAAGATCCGCTACGGGGACACCCACCACCCGGCCTTCTCGGAGACCAATGGCGACTATGACGGCCGTTACCTGTTCATCAACGACAAGGCCAATCCGCGCATCGCGGTGATCGACCTGCACGATTTCGAGACCAAGCAGATCGTCGCCAACCCCTTCTTCAAGTCGGAGCACGGTGGCGCCTTCGTCACCCCCAACACCGAGTACATCATGTCGGCGGCCCAATATGCCGCGCCGCTGGACGACAAATACGTCCCCCTCTCGCAGTTCAACGACAAGTACCGCGGCGGGGTGACCTACTGGAAGTTCGACAACGAGAAGGGCCGCATCGACAAGGCCAACTCCTTCACCTTCGAACTGCCGCCCTACTCCCAGGACCTGTCCGACGCCGGCAAGCGCGCCAGCTACGGCTGGGGCTTCACCAACTCCTTCTGCTCGGAGCGTTACGTCGGCGGCCAGGGCCGTCCGCCCTTCGAGGCCGGCTGTTCGCAGAAGGACACCGACTTCCTGCAGATCACCAACTGGAAGAAGGCCGAAGAGCTGGTCAAGGCCGGCAAGGTGAAGAAGGTCAACGGCTCCTACTTCATTCCCATCGAGCAGGCGGTGGCCGAGGGGCTGCTCTACCTGGTGCCGGAGCCCAAGAGCCCGCACGGGGTGGACGTGAACCCCACCGGCAAGTACATCATCGTCTCGGGCAAGCTGGACAGCCATGCCTGGGTGTACAGCTGGGACAAGATCCAGAAGGCGATCAAGAACAAGAAGTTCGCCGGCAAGGATCCCTACGGCATTCCCATCATCGCGCTCAAGGACGCGCTGCACACCTCGGTGCAGGTGGGCTTGGGGCCGCTGCATACCCAGTATGACGCCAAGGAGTGCGTGGCCTATACCTCCATCTATGTGGACTCCATGGTCACCAAGTGGGACTACTGCAAGGGCAAGGTGCT
>CAZVIG010000440.1:1352-2283 GCA_964627395.1 uncultured Sedimenticola sp. | reverse complement strand
TGGTCACGTGCCCCCTGCACGAGCTGGCCGACAGCGACACCCCCCTGCGCTACATCGACATCCACCGCCGCGCCGACGGCGGCGAGCTGGACGTGGAGGTGTACGCCGCCCCCATGCAGCTCGAGCGCGAGGGCGAGACGCGGCGTTACGTAGTGGAGTCGATCCGCAACCTGGCCGAGGAGGTGCACTACTCGCACGAGCAGAAGCTGGCCGACATCGGCCAGCTCGCCGCCGGGGTGGCGCACGAGATCCGCAACCCGCTGAGCACCCTGCGCATGGCCCTGGCCCAACTCGCCCAGGCGGACACCGATCCGGAGCAGCGGCACGAATACCTGGAGCTGGTCTCCCACGAGGTGGACCGCTGCATCGAGGTCAACGACCGGCTGCTGCACCTGAGTGCCCTGCCGCCCTCCCACTCCGAGCTGGTGGACGTCAACCGCGCGGTGCGCGAGACCGTCTCCCTGCTCAACTTCGAGGCGGAACAGCGCGGCGTGAGGCTGGAGCTGGATCTCGCCCCGGACACGCCGCGGGTGATCGCCACCGACAGCGAGATCCGGATGGCGGTGTTCAACCTGGTGCAGAACGCCTTCCATGCGGTGCCCGACGGCGCCGGCCATATCCGCGTGCAGACCGAACGGCTGAACGGCCGGGCACGCATCCTGATCGACGACAACGGGCCGGGCGTGCCGCCGGCACGGGTGAAGACCATCTTCCAGCCCTTCTTCAGCGAGCGCCGAGACGGCTCGCGCGGCACCGGGCTGGGGCTGCCCATCACCCACTCCCTGGTGAAGCGTCACCGCGGCAGCATCCGCGTGGAATCCTCGCCCGAAGGCGGCGCCCGCTTCGTCATCACCCTGCCCGACGCCGACCACGACCAGGGAGGGACCGAGCGATGCTTCATCGCTCGGGCCCTCCCTGGTCGGGGTCGGCG
>CAZVIG010000440.1:0-1342 GCA_964627395.1 uncultured Sedimenticola sp. | reverse complement strand
GCCGGTCATTGCCTGGCGGCCTGTGACGGGATGCAGGGAGGGACGGAGCGATGAAGCACCGCATCCTGGTAATCGAGGACGACGAGCCACTGGCGCGCCTGATCGCGGGCCAGCTCGAACGCGGCGGCCACCGAGTGGACCTGCTGCACCGCTGGGCGGACGTGGACGGCTACTTCACCCACCACGAGCCGCAACTGGTGTTGAGCGACGCCCGGCTCCCGGACGCCAATGTGCTCGACCACCTGGGCTGGCTGAGCCGTCAGGCGCCGGTGATCGTGCTCACCGCCTACGGCTCGGTGCGCGATGCGGTCGCCGCCATGCACGCCGGCGCCGAGGAATACCTGGTCAAGCCGGTGAACCCGGACGAACTGGAGGTCACCGTGGCGCGGGTCCTGGAATACGCCCGCCTGCGCCGCGAGCACCAGTACTGCCGCAGCCGCCAGGCGCGACCCGGCTACATCGTCGGCAGCAGCCGCGCCCTGGCCGAGATGCAGGAGATGCTGGAGGCGGTGGCGCCCACCGACATGACGGTGCTGATCCAGGGCGAGAGCGGGGCCGGCAAGGAGCTGGTGGCACGCGCCATCCACGATCTCAGCGAACGCCGCGAGCGGGTGTTCGTGCCGGTGGACTGCTGCACCCTGCAGGAGAAGCTGTTCGAGTCGGAGCTGTTCGGCCACGAGCGCGGCGCCTTCACCGGCGCCGACCGGCGCAAGAAGGGGCTGATCGAGGCGGCCGAGGGCGGCACCCTGTTCCTCGACGAGATCGGCGAGATCGAGCCGCCCATCCAGGCCAAGCTGCTGCGGGTGCTGGAGACCGGCCAGTTCCGCCGCCTGGGCGGCATCAAGGATCTGCACGCCAATGCGCGCATCGTGGCCGCCACCAACCGCGACCTGGAATCCCTGAGCCGCGACGGCGGCTTCCGCCCCGACCTCTACTACCGCCTCAGCGCCTTCGTGCTGCGGGTGCCGGCGCTGCGCGAGCGCAAGGAGGACATCCCCGCCCTGGTGCAGCATTTCATCTCCAACCACGACTTCTCCCGACGCATCCACAAGACCGCATCGCCGGCGGCGCTGGAGGTGCTGATGGAGTACGACTGGCCGGGCAACATCCGCGAGCTGCGCAACGTGGTGGAACGGGCGATCATCCTCTCGGGCAACAGCCCCGAGATCCTGCCCCAGCACCTCACCCTGCAGACGGAGGCGGCCAGCCAGGGCTGCGACCAGCGCCTGTTCGAGCAGGAACCCTCGCTGGAAGAGATCGAACGCCGCTACCTGGAATACCTGCTCGACCGCCACCAGGGCCATCGCGCCACCGTGGCCGCCATCATGGGCATCAGCGAACG
>CAZVIG010000439.1:0-2288 GCA_964627395.1 uncultured Sedimenticola sp. | reverse complement strand
CCTTCAGGCGCCGCTCCTCCACCCGCCCGTCGGGATAGCGGATGCGTAGCCTGGAGACCGGACCGGCGTTGCGCGGAAAGGCCAGCAGGAAGACCCCGCCCGGCCCCACGTCCAGCCGGCGCCCGTCCTGCCAGACCCGGGCGCCTTCCGGCAGGCCGCGCCCCACGGCCATGCCGCCCTGCTCGAAATGGCCTTCCAGCGCCACCTCCGCCCAGGCGGGCAGCGCGACCAGCCAGGCCAGCGACAGCCAGCCGACGATGGCGGCCCTTGAAGGGGAGCGCCGGCCCCCGGATACTTCACCCATGTCCTCTCCCGTCGTTTCCGATGTCCGCTCCCACGCCTATAGCTGGCGCGAACTGCTGCAGATGATCCTCAGCCACCGGCGCGAGCTGGTGGCCGCCAACCTGATCGCCATCCTCGGCGCCCTGGTGTCGGTACCGGTGCCACTGCTGATCCCGCTGCTGGTGGACGAGGTGCTGCTGCACAAGCCCGGCACCGCGGTGGGCATCATGCAGCGCCTGTTCCCCGACAGCTGGCAGGGACCGGTGCTCTATATTACCGCCATTCTGGTACTGACACTGGTGTTGCGCGTCCTTACACTGGTGTTCAACGTCTGGCAAACGCGCGAGTTCACGCTGATCTCCAAGGACGTGATCTTCCGCATGCGGCGCGACCTGCTCGGCCGTCTGGAACGCTTTTCCATGTCGGAATACGAGACCCTGGGCAGCAGCACCGTGGCCTCGCACCTGGTCACCGACCTGGACGCGATCGACACCTTCGTCAGCCAAACCACCAGCAAGTTCATCGTCGCGGTGCTGAGCGTGGTGGGCACCGCCGCGGTGCTGCTCTGGATGCACTGGAAGCTGGCGCTGTTCATCCTGCTGCTCAACCCCTTCGTGATCTATCTCACCACCCGCTTCGGGCAGAAGGTGAAGCAGCTCAAGCAACAGGAGAACCGCGCCTACCAGGCCTTCCAGGAGGCGCTCGCCGAGACCCTGGACGCGATCCAGGAGATCCGCGCAGCCAACCGTGAGCGCCACTACATCCAGCGGGTGATCGAGGCCGCCGCCGGCATCCGCGACCGCTCCGCCAGCTTCACCTGGCGCTCCGACGCCGCCGCCCGGCTCTCGTTCATGACCTTTCTGTTCGGCTTCGACGCCTTCCGCGCCCTGTCGATGATCATGGTGCTCTACTCCGGGCTCACCATCGGCGAGATGATGGCGGTGTTCGCCTATCTCTGGTTCATGATGAACCCGGTGCAGGAGATCCTGAACATCCAGTACGCCCTGCACGCCGCGCGCGCCGCCCTGGGCCGCATCAACCAGCTCATGGACGTGCGCCTGGAGCCGCAATACCCGCACGAGGCGAACCCCTTCGAGGGCAAGGTCACCACCAGCATCGAGGTGGAGGACGTCTGCTTCAGCTACGACGGCGAGACCCCGGTGCTCAACGGGGTGAACCTGCAGATCGCCGCCGGTGAGAAGGTGGCCCTGGTAGGCGCCAGCGGCGGCGGCAAGACCACCCTGGTGCAGATTCTGCTGGGACTGTACGTGCCGCAGCGCGGCCGCGTCTGTTACGACGGGGTGCCGGTGGAGCGCATCGGCCTGGACGTGGTGCGCGACAACGTCGCCACGGTGCTGCAGCAACCCGCCCTGTTCAACGACACGGTGCGCGCCAACCTCACCCTGGGCGCCGAGATCCCCGAGGAACGGCTCTGGCAGGCGCTGGAGATCGCCCAGCTCGCGGAGGTGGTGCGCGGCCTGGAGCGCGGCCTGGACACTCTGATCGGTCGCGACGGCATCCGCCTCTCGGGCGGTCAGCGGCAGCGCCTGGCGGTGGCGCGCATGGTACTGCGGGAGCCGAAGATCGTGATCCTGGACGAGGCCACCTCCGCCCTGGATGCGGCCACCGAGGCGGCGCTGCACCAGTCGCTGCAGCGCTTCCTCGCCGGGCGCACCACCCTGATCGTGGCGCACCGGCTGAGCGCGGTGCGCCAGGCCGACCGCGCCCTGGTGTTCGAGAACGGTCAGATCGTGGAGAACGGCAGCCACGAGGAGCTGCTCCGCAGCAATGGCCTCTATGCCCGCCTCTACGGCCGTCAGGCGGAGGCCCATGCCACTGCGCGCAAGTGAGTTCCGCCCCGCCTGGTGGCTGCCCGGCCCCCACGCCCAGACCCTCTGGCCCGCCCTGTTCCGGCGCGGCGCCCGCATCCCGCTGCAGAGCGAGCGGGTCGAGCTGCCGGACGGCGATTTCCTGGATCTGTGCTGGACCGGCCCCCGGGACGCGCC
>CAZVIG010000438.1:0-2306 GCA_964627395.1 uncultured Sedimenticola sp. | reverse complement strand
CCCTCCCACAGGCCGATGCGGCAGCAGATCTTTGTGGGAGCGGCTTCAGCCGCGACGGGGGCAAGCACAGAGGACACAGAGGTCGCAGTGTTCCCCCGGCCGTCGTCGTCGGGCCTGAAGGCCCTCCCCCAAGCCGATGCGACCGCATGGCGAGCCGGGCTACAATGCCGCCATGCCCGATCCCCTGCCCAATCTCTCCCTGATCGCCGCGGTGGCCGACAACGGCGTGATCGGCCGTGGCAACCGCCTGCCCTGGCATCTGCCCGCCGACCTGGCGCATTTCAAGCGGCTCACCCTGGGCAAGCCTATCCTGATGGGGCGGCGCACCTGGGAGTCCCTGCCCGGCCTGCTGCCGCACCGCACCCATGTGGTGATCAGCCGCAACACCGACTACCGCGTCGAGGGCGGCTTCGTGGTCGGCTCCCTGGCGGAGGCGATCGAGACCTTCGGCGACGCGGAGGAGCTGATGGTGGTGGGCGGCGGCCAGCTCTACGCCCAGGCCCTGCCGCTGGCCTCGCGTCTGTATCTCACCGAGGTGCACTGCGAGCCGGAGGGGGACGCCTTCTTCCCCCCCTTCGACCGCAGCCGGTGGCGCGAGGTGGACCGCCAGGAGGGCCAGGTGGACGAGCGCAACCCCATCCCCCACAGCTTCGTCACCCTTCAGCGGTCGTCGTCCCAGTAGCGCTGCATCTCCATGAAGAGGAAGGAGGCCGACCAGGTGATCAGCACCAGGCCGGTGAGCGCCTCCATGGCCGCGGTGTAGCGCAGGGCACCGATGGGCTCTATGTCGCCGAAGCCCAGGGTGCTGAAGGTGGTGAAGGAGAAATAGGCGGCATCCAGCAGGGAGCCGTCGAAGTTGCCCTGCAGGCGTCCCAGGCCCTGTGCGTGGTGCATCGCCCAGTAGGCGAGGCCGAACATCCAGACCTCCACCGAGTGGGCCACCAGCGAGGCGAACACCCCCAGCAGGATGCGCGGTCGGTGGCGGGCGCAGATGCGCGGGATGGCGTCCGAGGCGCGGTAGAGGAACTCGTAGTGCACGATCACCACCGCCGCGATCAGGGCGATGTTGATCAGGGTGATCGCCAGCAGTTGGTTCATCGCAAGAAGTCTTGCACCGCCTCGCGGAAGAACTCCGGCTGTGCCAGGGCGGCGCGGTGTACCTCGGCATTGTAGTAGCGGGTGGGGAAGGGGCGGTTGCGCGCGTCCTCCTCGCGGAACTCGGGGATCCGCGCGCCCTTGCCCGCCAGGGTGGCGGACCACCAGCCGGTGGGATAGATGGGCTGGGGGAAGAACAGGGTGTGGATGGCGCCGAAGCCCGCCTCGCGGAAGCCGCGGTACATGCGCTCCAGGATGTGCAGGTGCGCCAGCGGCGACTCGCTCTGCTGCACCATCAGGCCGTCCTCGCCCAGGGCGCGCCGGCAGGCGGCGTAGAAGTCGGGGGTGAACAGCACCTCGCCGGGGCCGATGGGGTCGGTGGAATCGACGATGATCACGTCCAGCGAGCCCGGCTCCGCCTCCTCCATCCAGCGGATGCCGTCGATGAACAGCAGCTCGGCGCGCGGGTCGTCGTTGGCCTCGCACAGCTCGGGGAAGAACCGTTCCGAGACGCGGGTCACCCGCTCGTCGATGTCGATCTGCACGCAGTGCTCCACCTCCGGATGACGCAGCACCTCGCGCAGCGAACCGCAGTCGCCGCCCCCGATGATCGCCACCCGCTTCGGATCGGGATGGGTGAACAGCACCGGGTGGGTCATCATCTCGTGATACAGGAAGTTGTCGCGGCTGCTCACCATGGTGAAGCCGTCGATCACCAGCAGGTTGCCGAAGCCCTCGGTCTCGTACACCTCGATGTGCTGATAGGGCGACCGCTCGTCGTGCAGCTTGCGGCGGATGCGCAGCGAAAAGGCGGACTGGATGTCCTCGTCGATCTCGGTGAACCAGTTGTCGTCCAGGGTCATGGGTCTCTCCCGTGCGGATGCGCGCACCATAGCCGCAGCCTTGCGCCCGCGCAACGGCGTTGCCCCAGGGAGACGCCGGCAGGAAGCACCTTCCTTGATGTGGCCCGGCGGCGGCGTTATGGTCGCCAGTCCCCCAACAGGCAGTGTCTCCCGCGGCACCCTGCGCTTCCGCAGGCCGGGCCGGGGCGACAAGGAGGTTGCGATGGCGATCGATGCGATGAAGATTCTCGGCGCGCTGGTGAGCAGCGGCGCCCTCTCCCGTGGTTCCGGCTCCAACGTGCTGGGTTCCATCCTCGGCGCGGTGCTCGGCGGTGGCGGCAGCGCCCCCGCCGAGCACCGCGCCGAGGA
>CAZVIG010000437.1:0-2309 GCA_964627395.1 uncultured Sedimenticola sp. | reverse complement strand
ATCGAAGGCATCCACCGGCCGGGGAAGCGCCGCCCAGTGGCGCGGGCCGGTCGTGCCCTGGCGGATGCCGGCGGCCATCACCCGCTCGCCCTCCGGTTCGTCGGAAAGATAGACGCTGCCCACCTCGAACAGCCGCACGTTGGGGAAACCGCGCGCGATGTTGCGCCCGGCCGCGGCGATGAGGTTCGGCAACAGCGAGGGGCGCATGTCGGAAAGCTCGCTGGAGATGGGGTTGGCCAGCTCCAGCGCCTTCGCTCCACCTCCGAACAACTCCGCGTGGCGTTTAGGCAGGAAGGCGTAGGTCGCTGCCTCCAGCAGGCCGCGGGAAGCCAGAAGGTGGCGGGTGCGCACCTGCCGTTTCTGTAATTCGGTGAGCACCGGCCGGGCCACCGCATGCGGGCGCTCAAGCGGCGCGGAGGGCAGCTCGTCCAGCCCGACGATACGCACGATCTCCTCCACCAGGTCGGCCTCGCCCCTGATATCGGGCCGCCAGGAGGGGGCGACGGCGGTGATGGCCTCGCCCTCGTCGGTCAGCTCAAAGCCCAGTCTTTCGAGAATTTCCTTCTGTTTCGCCTCCGGAACCTCCAGGCCTGCCAGCGTCTTCACGCGATCCTTGCGCAGGCGGAACGTGCGCTGTTCCTTTGGCTGCACGGCGGGCTTGCCCACTTCCACCAGATGCGAGCATTCGCCGCCGCACAGTTCGAGGATCAGCTTGCTGGCGAGCTGCGCGCCAGCGGGCAGGAAGGCGGGATCGACGACGCGCTCGAAGCGGTAGCGGGCATCGGTCATGACATTCAGCTTGCGGCCGGTGATGGCGGTGCGCACGGGGTCGAAATACGCCACCTCCAGGAACACCTCGGTGGTGTCCTCGGTGCAGCCCGACTCCTCGCCGCCGATGATGCCGCCCAGCGCTTCCGGGTCGCGGTCGTCGGCGATGACCACCATGCCCTCTTCCAGCTCGTATTCCCTGCCGTCCAGCGCCAGCAGCTTCTCGCCGTTTCTCGCCGAGCGCACGTGCAGGTCGCCCGCCACCTTCGCGGCGTCGAACACGTGCAGCGGGCGGTTGAACGAGAACATGATGTAGTTGGTGATGTCCACCAGCGCCGAGATGGGCCGCGCCCCGACGGCGCGCAGGCGGTGCTGCATCCACGCCGGCGAGGGACCGTTCTGCACGCCGCGGAAATGCCGCCCGATGAAGTGCGGGCAGGCCTCCGGGTATTCGAGATGCACGTTGATGGGCGAGTCGTAATCGCCCGCGATATTCGGCACCTCGATGGGCTTGAGCGTGCCCAGCCCGGCGGCGGCGAGGTCGCGGGCGATGCCATAGACGCCCAGCGCGTCGCCGCGGTTGGGCGTGATCGCGATCTCGATGACCGGGTCGTTCAGCCCCAGCGCCTCGGCGGCGGGTTCGCCCAGCGGCGTGTCCCCGGGCAGCTCGATGATGCCGTCGTGATCGTCGGAGATTTCCAGCTCGCGCTCGGAGCACATCATGCCGGCGCTTTCCACGCCACGCACCTTCGCCACCTTCAGGTCCAGCCCGGTGCCCGGCACGTGCGTGCCCGGCGGAGCGAACACGCCCACCAGCCCCGTGCGTGCATTGGGCGCGCCGCAGACCACCTGCACCGGTTCGCCGCGGCCGGTGTCCACCATGCAGACCTTGAGCTTGTCGGCATCCGGATGCTTCTCCGCGGAGATGATCTTCGCGGTGACGAAGTTGCCCAGCTTCGCCGCCGGGTCGATGACCTCCTCGACTTCCAGCCCGATGCGGTTGAGCGCCTCGACGATCTCGTCGATGCCTGCCTCGGTGTCGAGAAAATCCTTCAGCCAGCCGAGCGTGAACTTCATGCCGAAAGCCCTCCCGCAAGCGTCGGAATCTGCAGCGCCGAGAAGCCGTAGTGCTTGAGCCAGCGAATGTCGGAGTCGAAGAAGGCGCGCAGATCGGGAATGCCGTACTTGAGCATGGCCAGGCGATCCAGCCCGATGCCGAAGGCGAAGCCCTGCCATTCATCCGGGTCCAGCCCGCCGGCCCTGAGCACGTTCGGATGCACCATGCCGGAGCCGAGGATTTCCAGCCAGTCGTCGCCCTCGCCCACCTTCACCTGGCCGCCTTCCCAGCTGCAGTTGATGTCCACCTCCATGCTGGGCTCGGTGAAGGGGAAGTGCGAGGCGCGGAAGCGCATCTTCACGTTCTCCGTCTCGAAGAAGGCCTTGCAGAACTCCTCCAGCGTCCACTTGAGGTGCCCCATGTGGGTGTCGCGGTCGATGACCAGCGCCTCGACCTGGTGGAACATGGGCGTGTGGGTCTGATC
>CAZVIG010000436.1:0-2310 GCA_964627395.1 uncultured Sedimenticola sp. | reverse complement strand
GCCTCCATGTCGTCTCGATCGCTTGCCCATCAAACACTTGCCTCCGGGCCCGCCGCCGGATCCCGCTTCCTGAAAATTCATGTCCCGCTAAAGAAGCCGCCCCGCCAGCCGCCATCTCAGAAGAATCCATGCGAGGTGTTGGGCATGTACCCGGCGAGGCAATCACAGCACAGGCAGACCGCAGGCGTCCCGGCATGGTCGTGCGCCCGGTCGCGCGCGTCCGGCGCAGGACGCTGAGGCCGTCATGTTACCCGAGGACCGTCCCCGGCCTGCCCCCGACGTGGCGGACGATCAGGACCTCGCCCAGACTCATCTGCGCCGCGAGGCCCAGGCGCTGGCGGTGCTGGAGAACGTCCACGACGCCATCATCACCCTCGACGCCGACCATGCGGTCATCGACCTGAACCGCGCCGCCCACCGCATGCTGGGCTACGAGGACGCAGAGGTGCTGGGCCAGCCGGTGCAGCGTCTGCTGCCCGACCTTCACCCCGACGCCACCACGCCCGCCGCCGGCGAAGAACTGGAGATGACCGCCCGCCGCCGCTCCGGCGACACCTTCGACGCCGCGGTGGGGCTGTCGCGGGTGCACAGCGACCTGGGCACCTTCACGGTGCTGATCCTGCGCGACCTCACCGAGCGCAACAACGCCCAGGAGTCGCTGCACCGCGAAAAGGAATTCGCGCAGATCACCCTGCAGTCGATCCAGGAGGCGGTGATCACCACCGACGCGCGCGGCCGGGTGAACTCCGCCAACCGCGCCGCCTGCACCCTCCTGCGGCGCGACACCGAGGACTTGATGGAACGCCCGCTGGGCGATCTGTTGCGCTTCTCCGGCCTGGAACACCGGCGCGCCATGCGGCATGCCCTGCGCGCCACCCTGGCCGACGGCAGCAGCCACGAGCTGTCCGGCCAGCCCGAGATCCGCTTCGACAACGGCGACAGCATCTACGTCAACGGTCGCATCGCCCCGCTGCGCGCCGCGGACGGCACCATCATCGGCAGCGTGGTGGTGCTGCAGGACGTCACCGCCGAGAAGCGGATGCGCGAGATCCTCTCCTGGCAGGCTACCCACGACGACCTCACCTCGCTGATCAACCGGCGCGAGTTCGAACGCCGCCTGCAGCAGCTCATCGAACAGCGGGTGGGCGACACCCGTCATGTGCTGCTCTATCTGGATCTGGACCAGTTCAAGCTGATCAACGACAACTGCGGCCACGACGCCGGCGACCACATGCTGCGCCAGCTCACCAGCCGCCTGGGCACCCGCCTGCGCAACACCGACACCCTGGCACGCCTGGGCGGCGACGAGTTCGCCGCCCTGCTGCCCCACTGCAGCGTAGAGAACGGCCGGCGCATCGCCGAAGACCTGCGCGAGCTGGTACGCAACTTCCGCTTCGAATGGAACGGGCGCACCTTCGGCGTGGGGGTGTCCATCGGCCTGGTGTGCATCGACGAGCAGATCCTGAGCATCACCGACGCCCTCACCGCCGCCGACTCCGCCTGCTACATCGCCAAGGAGAATGGGCGCGACCAGGTGGTGATCTACCGTCCCTCGGGCGACGAGGAGCAGCGCAGGCGCGAGGAGATGTCGCAAACCGCCCTGATCCGCGAGGCCCTGGAACAGGACCGCTTCTGCCTCTGGGCCCAGCCCATCATGCCCATCGACCCGGGCGCCGACGACTGGGGGATCGAGATCCTGGTGCGGATGCTGGACGAGAACGGCGGCACCATCGCACCCGGCGCCTTCATCCCCGGCGCCGAGCGCTACAACCTGATGAGCCACATCGACCGCTGGGTGTTCCGCCCCCCGTGCCGCCACTGGCAGGCACAGCCGCGCCTGTCCGAGCGCCTGGACAACGTCGCGGTGAACCTCTCGGGCCAGTCGGTGGCCAACGACGAGTTTCTGGACTTCGTCATCGCCCAGGTGGAGGACAACGGCCTGCCCTGGGGCCGGCTGTGCTTCGAGATCACCGAGACCGCGGCCGTCTCCAGCATCGAGAAGGCGCGTCACTTCATCGAGACGCTGCGCGAGCGGGGGGCGCGCTTCGCCCTCGACGACTTCGGCAGCGGGCTCTCCTCCTTCGCCTATCTGAAACAGCTCCCGGTGGACTACCTGAAGATCGACGGCGCCTTCGTCAAGGACATGGAGCACGACCGCATCGACGCGGCCATGGTGCGCTCCATCGCCGAGATCGGCCGCGCCATGCAGTTGCGCAGCATCGCCGAATTCGTCGAGAACGAGCGCGTGGTGGCGCTGCTGCGCGAGGCGCGGGTGGACTACGCCCAGGGTTACGGCATCTGCCGCCCGAT
>CAZVIG010000435.1:0-2311 GCA_964627395.1 uncultured Sedimenticola sp. | reverse complement strand
GCCACCAGGTGGCACAGGGCGGCGTGGTCCAAGGCCTGCAGGAAGGCCGCGGCCTGGCCGTTGGCGAGGTGCCCGTAGTCGCCGCCCACGCGCGCCTGCAGGGCCGGCGGATAAGGGCCGTTCGCGAGCATCTGCGGGTCGTGGTTGCACTCCAGCAGCAGGGCATCCAGGCCCCGGTAGCGGGCGGCGATGTGCGGGGTGTGGCTGCCCAGATCGGTGAGCAGACCGAGGCGGCGCCGGCGGTGGGCGATCACGAACTGGGCCGGCTCGCGCGCGTCGTGGGGGACCGGCACCGGCTCCACCTGCAGCTCGCCGAGGCGGAAGGCGCCGCCATGGCTGTCGAACAGATGCAGCTCGGGCAGCTCGCCGTAGTCGCGCGCATGCCAGGTGCCATGACTCATCCACACCGGGATCTTCAGGCCGCGCGCCACCGGCCCCACGCCACGCACGTGATCGCCGTGCTCGTGGGTCACCAGCAGGGCGTCGATCGCCTCCACCTCGACGCCCGCCAGGGCGCAGCGACGGCGCAGCTCGCGCAGCGGGAAGCCGCAGTCCACCAGCACCAGTGTGTCGCCGCCCTGCACCAGGGTGGCGTTGCCGCGACTGCCGCTGCCCAGGGAGAGGAAGCGCAGCACCGGCGCCCCGGCCTCAGCGGAGCTGTTCCTGGATCAGCTTGAGGATGCGCCGCGCCGTGGGGCTGTCGTCGGGCTGTCCCTTGTCGTTCAGCACCTGCACCCGGGTGGTGTCGCCCTCGCCCTCCAGCTTCACCTGGTAGCGGGTCTGGCGCTCGGGCTCGTCGTCGCCCCAGAACTTGAGCTTGGACAGCAGGCCGCCGCTCTCGCTCTGGGTGGCCGGGTCGTTGTAGCGCACATAGTAGATGCCGGCCGAGCGGTCGCGGTCCTCGACCGCGAAGCCGACCCGGTCGAGGGCCAGGCCCACCAGGCGCCAGGCGCGCGGATAGGCGTCGCCCACGATCAGCTTGACCCCGTCGCGGCCCTGCACCAATTGCGACTGGATCTTGGCGCGGCGCGCCTTGGCGGCCACCCGCTCGCGCTCCTCGCTGGCGCCGAGGAAGGCCGCGATGCGGCGCAGCATCACCGCCTCCAGGTTGGGATCGCGCGGGCGCGGCTCCCAGACGGTGTTCTCCACGTCGCCCTGGCTGTCGGGGACGATCTTCTCCTGCATGCCGTAGTGGGTGAGATAGATCTCGGTGCGGTTCGGCCCTGCCTTCTCCAGGCGCACCCGGTACTGATCGCGCAGGCTGGTTTCATAGAGCCCGTCGAAGGTCTTGCGAATGAAGCTGGTGACGATGTCGCGCTTGATGTTGGCGCGGTTCTCCAGCCAGGAGGTGCGCATGATGCCCAGCTCCGGGTCCTGTTCCTCGAGCAGGATGCCCTGGTCCTGCCAGAAGTCGAGCAGCTTGTCCCACACCGCGTCCGCGGGTGCGTCCACCACCAGCCAGCGCGCGTCGCCGTCGCGCATCTCCTTCACCTTGGGATGCTCGGGCAGCACCGCGCCGCCGCTGCGCGCACCGGCGGCGCCGCGCAGCTTGCGGTCGGTGAGGTATTCGGAATAGTTGGTGGCCACCCCGGCGTAGTTGTCCGGCACGCTCATGCGGTCGTTGAAGCGGCGCGAGGTGAGATCGGGCGGGATCTCGAGGTTCTTCTCCGCCTGTTTTTCGCGCTTGTATTCCACGGAGTTGTCGGGAATGACGTCGTCCACGTCCATGCTGCCGCAGCCGCCGAGCGGCAGGAGCGCAGCGAGCAGGGCGACCTTGAGAAGGATCTTGTTCATGTCGGGAAAATTCTCCGCGTGAAACCGAAATTCACGCATTGGCTTGGGGAATGCCGGCCTGTTCCATGGCCTCGGCTACCACGGGCTCGGCCTCGGACGACAGCCAGGTCAGCGGCAGGCGGATTCCGCGCTGGATCAGGCCCATCCGCGCTAGGGCCCATTTCACCGGGATGGGATTGGATTCGACGAACAGGGCACGATGCAGCGGCGCCACCCGGGCGTCCAGCTCGGCGGCGGCGGTGGCGTCGCCCGCCAGCGCCGCCTCGCACATGCGGTGCATGATGTCCGGCGCCACGTTGGCGGTCACCGAGATGTCGCCGTCCGCGCCCGCCAGGATGGCCTGGCGCGCGGTGGCGTCGTCGCCGCTGTAGATGGCGAACTCCGGGCCGGTCGACTCGCGGATGCGGGTGATCCGCGCCAGCTCGCCGGTGGCCTCCTTGATGCCCACGATGTTGGGCACCTCGGCGAGCCGCGCCACCGTGTCGGGCAGCATGTCCACGGCGGTGCGCCCCGGCAC
>CAZVIG010000434.1:0-2322 GCA_964627395.1 uncultured Sedimenticola sp. | reverse complement strand
ACTTCTTTTTCTTCTTGAACATCGCCAGCATCCGGTTGGTCACCAGAAAGCCGCCGAAGACGTTGATCGAGGCCAGCAGCACGGCGAAGAAGCCCAGGATCTCCACCCCGCTGCTCGCCTGCTCGGCGCCGGTCACCAGCAGGGCGCCGATGATGACGATGCCCGAGATGGCGTTGGTGAGCGCCACCAGCGGGGTGTGCAGCGAGGGCGTCACGCCCCAGATGACGAAATAGCCGATGAAGCAGGCCAGGACGAAGACGTAGAGGGCTACCAGGGTATCGGGCATGGTTCTGTCACTCGTTCGGTTGCGGCTTGAACTGGGCGGCGGCGGTGATCTCGTCGGCGTCGAGATCCTTCAGCGTCAGCGTGCCGTCCTCGCCCTTGTCCAGCATGATGTCCAGCAGGTTGGCGATGTTGCGCGCGAAGAAGGTGCTCGCGTCGGTCGCCATCATGGAGGGATAGTTGGTGTGACCGACGATGATCACGCCATGCTCGTTGACGATCTCGTCGGGCTTCGACAGCGGACAGTTGCCGCCGTTGGCCGCGGCCATGTCCACGATCACCGAGCCCTCGCGCATGCGCTCGACCACCTCGGGCACCACCAGTACCGGGGCCGGGCGGCAGGGGATCTGCGCGGTGGTGACGATGATGTGCGCCTTGGCCAGCTCGTCGGCCAGCATCTGCTGCTGGCGCGCCTTGGCCTCGTCGGACAGCTCGCGGGCGTAGCCGCCCTCGCCGCTGCCCTCCTCGCCGATGTCCAGGTCGATGGGCTTGGCGCCCAGCGACTCGATCTGCTCGCGCGTCTCGGGACGGATGTCGTAGGCATAGACCTCGGCCCCCAGGCGGCGCGCGGTGGCGATCGCCTGCAGCCCCGCCACGCCCACGCCCAGGACCACCACCCGCGCCGGCTTGGCGGAACCGGCGGCGGTCATCATCATGGGCATGAAACGCTCGTAGCGGGCGGCCGCCTCGATCACCGCGCGGTAGCCGGCGATGTTGGCCTGCGAGGAGAGCACGTCCATCGACTGGGCGCGCGAGATGCGCGGGATGCGCTCCAGCGCCAGCACGGTGACATCGCGCGCGTGCATGGCCGCGGCCACCTCGTCCTCGCCGCAGGTCTCCATCAGGCCGATGAAGGTCGCGCCCTCGCGCATCGCGACGGCGTCCTCCACGCTGGGACGACGCACCTTGGCCACCAGGTCGCAGGCCAGGGCCTCGGCGCGGTCCACCAGGGTCACGCCGGCCTCGGCATAGGTGTCGTCATGGAAGTGGGCCGACTCGCCGGCGCCGCGCTCGACGCGGACCTCCAGCCCCTTCGTGATCAGCGAGGCCGCGACCTCGGGGGTGATGGCGACGCGCGCCTCGCCGGGCAGGGTCTCTTTGGGTATCCCGAGTTTCATGTTGCTCTTTTCGACGGGAGGGCGATGCGGGCACCGCCTTCATTGAAGGATCCAATTTCAGGAAATCGCGATATTATCCCTGTATCCCCGCAGGCGCGTCAAAACGCTTCGGCCAGCGTTCGCGCCAGGCGGCGAGCAGCGCTCCCAGGTCGGGCAAGTCCCAATCCGGTTGCGGCAGCCCCTCCGGCCAGGGCTCGCCGGGCGCGAAACGCCCGCTGCGTACCAGCGCGGTGCGAATCCCCAGCCGCGCCGCACCGGCGATGTCGGTGTCCGGCCGGTCGCCCACCATCACGCAATCGGCCGCCGACAACCCCAACCGTTCCAGGGCCATTTCGTACAGCAGCGGCTCGGGCTTGCCGATGGTGACCGGCGTCTGGCCGCTGGCCACCGCGAACGGCGCCACCAGGGCCCCGCCGCCCGGCAGCACCCGGTGCTCGCCGTCGCGCACCGCGTCCACCGTGGCATCGGGGTTGGTGGAGATCAGGCGCGCGCCTCTCAGCAGCAGGTGCAGGCCGTGGGTCAGGGTCTCGTAGTCCAGCCCCGGGCCCTCGCCCACCACCACGAAATCCGCGGCCTCCGGATCCTCGGTGCCCTGCTCGGCGAGCACCCGGTGCAGGCCGTCCGCGCCCACCGCGTAGAAGCGGAAGCCGGGCCGCTCTTTCGCCAGCCAGCGCGCCGCCGCCACCCCACTGGTGAGGATGTCGTCTGCAGGGATCTCGCCCAGGCCCAGATCGCGCAGCCGCGCCGCCACCTCCGCCGGGGTGCGGATGGGGTTGTTGGTGACGAAGACCCGCGGCAGCCCCGCGGTGGCGGCCAGAAAGGCCCGCGCATGCGGCAGCACCCGCTCGCCGTGATACAGCACCCCGTCCATGTCCAGCAGCAGACCGCGGGGCGGATTGGTCGTGTTCATGGCGGGGATGAT
>CAZVIG010000433.1:227-2342 GCA_964627395.1 uncultured Sedimenticola sp. | reverse complement strand
CCGCTCAGCGCCGACGCCCTGGACACGCTGGTGTTGCGCTTGAAGGCGGCCCTGGGGCCGACTATCGTCATGGTGACCCACGACATGGACTCCCTGTGGCGAGTCGCCGACCGGGTGATGCTGATCGGCGAGGGCCGCCTGCTCGCCAGCGGCAGCATGCCCGAGCTGGCCGCCTCCCGGGATCCGGCCGTGGCGCGATTCTTTCAGGGGCCGCGCGGACGCGCCGCCATGGCCCAGGCCGGAGGCAGCCGATGAACGCCAGGATCTCCTATACGCTGGTCGGCCTGTTCGTGATCGGCCTGGGCGCGGCCCTGGTGGCGGGGGTGCTGTGGCTGGGCAGCAGCGGCGCCGGACGCCACTACAACCGCTACCTGGTCTATACCACCGAGTCGGTCTCCGGCCTCAGCCGCGACGGCGTGGTCAAGTACCGCGGCGTGGACGTGGGCCGGGTGCGCGACATCCGCCTCGACCCCGACAACCCGGAGCGGGTGCGCCTGCTGCTGGAGATCGAACAGGGCACCCCCATCAAGACCGACACCGTGGCCACCCTGGAGGCGCGCGGCCTCACCGGCCTCGCCTATGTCAACCTGGCCGGGGGCAGCCGCGAGGCCCCGGCGCTGCCCGCCCGCCAGTCTCCGCCCTACCCGGTGATCGCCAGCCGCCCCTCCGTATGGGGGCGGCTGGACCGCAACATCGGGACCCTGCTGGAGAACCTGGTGGAGGCCTCGCAGCAGCTCCGCACCTGGCTGAGCGACGACAACCGGCAGCTCCTGGTACGCACCCTGGACCACCTGGAGCGGATCGGCGCCACCCTGGAGGGCCGCAGCGGCACCATCGAACAGGCGGTGGACGACCTGGCGGCCAGCCTGCACCACACCCGCGAGGCGAGCGCCCGCCTGCCCGATCTGCTCGAGTCGCTGCAACGCAGCGCCCAGGGCCTGGAACACATGGCCGATGCGCTGGCCGGCGCCGGCGGCACCCTGCGCGAGGCGGTGCAGGCGCGCGACCGCGAACTGGCCCGCTTCGGCGCCACCGCCCTGCCCGAGGCAGGCGCCATGCTGGGCGAACTGCGCCAGGCCGCGGCCAATCTGCGCCGCCTCAGCGAACGCCTGGCGCGCAACCCGGCGCTGCTGCTGCGCGGCGCCCCGCCCCCGCCGCCTGGCCCGGGCGAGGAGGCGCGCCCATGAAACGCTGGGCATGGCTGCTGCTGATTCCCTGGCTCGCCGGCTGCAGCCTGCTGCCGGGCGGCGCCGAACCCATCGACCGGGAGCACCGTCACCTGCTCGAATGGCAGCCCCGCGGGCCCGCGCCCGCGGCCCCGCCCGGCGCGCCGGTGCTGGCCATCGCCCCGCCGGTGGCCGCCCGCGGCCATGCCGGCTGCGACATGCTCTACAGCCGCGGCGACACCGAACTCCACCGCTTCGCCTGGCACCGCTGGGCCGACGCCCCGGCACGCCTGCTGGAACCGTTGCTGGTGCGCGCCGCCGAGCGCAGCGGCTGCTGCCGCCAGGTGGTCCCGCCCGGCGTGCCGGCCGCGGCCGGGCTGCGCCTGGACACCCGTCTGCTGGAGTTGCAGCAACGCTTCGCCGGCGACCGCTGCGACGTCCGCCTGGCGGTGCGCGTCCTGCTCCTGGACAACCGCAGCGGGCAGGTGATCGCCTCGCGCCTGTTCCGCTACGGCGCCCCCTGCGCCACCCCCGACCCGGTGGGCGGCGCGCGCACCGCCAACCTGCTGGTGGCGCGCTTCCTGGGGGCGCTGCAGGGCTTTCTCGCCAGCGCCATCCCCGCCTCGTAGCAGCCTGGCTCAGCCCCCGCGCAGCGCGGGCAGCACCACCTCGCCGTCGGCGACGTTGACCGCGGCGGCCAGCTCCGGCACCGAGCGCCAGTCCTCGGACGCCAGCTTCAGCAGCCAGGGCAGCAGGGCGCCGGCCAGCGCCTGGGAGGCGCTGCGCGGCACCGCGCCGGGCATGTTGGTGACGCAGAAATGGAGCACGCCCTCCTCCCGGTACACCGGATCGTCGTAGCTGGTGGGACGGGTGGTCTCGATGCAGCCGCCCTGATCCACGGCGATGTCCACGATGACGCTGCCCGGCTGCATCGCGGCCACCTGATCAC
>CAZVIG010000433.1:0-217 GCA_964627395.1 uncultured Sedimenticola sp. | reverse complement strand
CGACTCACCAGGCGCGGCGCCGCGGCGCCGGGCAGCAGCACCGCCCCCACCAGCAGATCGGCCCCAGCGACCGCCTCGCCGATCGCCGCATCGTTCGGATACAGCGCCTGGATGTTGGGCGCCGCCGCGTCCATCTCGCCCAGCTTGAGCGGGTTGCGGTCGAACACCGTCACCTGGGCGCCCAGGGCCGCGGCCAGGCGCGCCGCAGTGCCGCCGG
>CAZVIG010000432.1:0-2343 GCA_964627395.1 uncultured Sedimenticola sp. | reverse complement strand
GCCGCCCAGGGGGTGCGCGAGGTCAACCTGCTGGGGCAGAACGTCAACGCCTACCAGGGGCGCATGCACGACGGCGAGATCGCCGACCTGGCGCTGCTGATCCGCTACGTGGCGGCCATCGACGGCATCGACCGCATCCGCTACACCACCTCGCACCCGGTGGAGTTCTCCGACGCCCTGATCGAGGTCTATGCCGAGGTGCCGGAGCTGGTCAGCCATCTGCACCTGCCGGTGCAGTCCGGCTCGGACCGCATCCTGATGGCGATGAAGCGCGGCCACACCGCCTGGGACTACAAGCAGAAGATCCGCCGCCTGCGTGAGGTGCGGCCGGACATCAGCATCTCCTCCGACTTCATCGTCGGCTTCCCCGGCGAGACGGAGCAGGACTTCGAACACACCCTGGCGCTGATCGAGGCGGTCGGCTTCGACCACTCCTTCAGCTTCATCTACAGCCGCCGCCCCGGCACCCCGGCGGCGGACTATCCGGACGACGTGCCACAGGCGGTCAAGCAGCAGCGCCTGGCGCGCCTGCAGCAACTGATCAACACCCAGGCACAGCGCATCGGCCGCGCCATGGTGGGCAGCGTGCAGCGGGTGCTGGTGGACCGCCCCTCGCGCAAGAATCCGGACGAACTGGCCGGACGCACCGAGAACAACCGGGTGGTCAACTTCGCCGGCCCGCGCGAGCTGATCGGCCGTTTCGTGGATCTGCGCATCACCGAGGCCTTCCCCAACTCCCTGCGCGGCGAGCTGCTCGCCGTGGACGAGGCCGTCAACGCCTGATGAAGGAACACCCCGACTCCCTGGACCTGCTGCTGGAGCCCGAGGACAACGAGCGCCTGCGCAACGTCTGCGGCCAGCTAGACGAACATCTGCGCCAGCTCGAACGGCGGCTCGGCATCGAGATCAGCAACCGCGGCAACTTCTTCCGCCTGTTCGGCGCCAGCGAGGCGGTGCGCGCCGGGCGCGAGGTGCTGCAGGGGCTGTACGAGGCGAGCGCCCACGAGGCCCTGACCCCGGCGCGCGTGCACCTGTTCCTGCAGGAATCGGGCATCGAGGCCCTGCTCGCGCCCGGCGAGTCCGAGGTGCCCGAGACGGTGATCCGCACCCGGCGCGGGCTGATCCGCCCGCGCGGCCCCAATCAGGCCGAGTACCTGCACCGGGTGATGACCCACGACATCAACTTCGGCATCGGTCCGGCGGGCACCGGCAAGACCTATCTGGCGGTGGCCTGCGCGGTGGATGCGCTGGAGCGCGAGCAGGTGCGGCGCATCCTGCTGGTGCGCCCGGCGGTGGAGGCGGGCGAGCGCCTCGGCTTCCTGCCCGGCGACCTGTCGCAGAAGATCGACCCCTATCTGCGCCCCCTGTACGACGCCCTGTACGAGATGTTGGGCTTCGAGCGGGTGGCCAAGCTGATCGAACGCAACGTCATCGAGGTGGCGCCGCTGGCCTATATGCGCGGGCGCACCCTCAACGAGGCCTTCGTGATCCTCGACGAGGCCCAGAACACCACCCCCGAGCAGATGAAGATGTTCCTCACCCGTCTGGGCTTCGGCTCCACCGCGGTGATCACCGGAGACGTCACCCAGGTGGACCTGCCGCGCGGCCAGCAGTCCGGCCTGCGCCATGCGATCGAGGTGCTGGGCGACGTGGAGGGGCTGAGCTTCACCTTCTTCAGCGCCCGCGACGTGGTGCGCCATGCCCTGGTGCAACGGGTAGTGCGCGCCTACGACCGCTTCGAGCAGGCGCGCAAGGACCGCCCCCTGTGAGCCTGGAGCTGGAGGTGCAGTACGCGGTGCGCCCCCAGGGCACGCCCGACGAGGCGGCCTTGCGACGCTGGGCGGCGGCCGCCCTGGCCGGCCGCGAGGGCGACGTTGGGCTGGTGATCCGGGTGGTGGACGAGGCGGAGAGCCAGGCCCTCAACCGCGACTACCGCGGCCGCGACCGGCCCACCAATGTGCTCTCCTTTCCCTTCGAGGCGCCGCCGGGGGTGCCGTCCGAGGCCGCCGGCCATCACCTGGGCGACCTGGTGATCTGCGCCCCGGTGGTGGCGCGCGAGGCAGGGGAGCAGGGCAAGCCGCTCCCCGCCCACTGGGCGCACATGGTGGTGCACGGCGTGCTCCACCTGCGCGGCTTCGACCACCAGGACGAGGACCAGGCCCGCGAGATGGAGGGGCGCGAGCGCGCCATCCTGCGCGACCTCGGCTTCGACGATCCCTATTCCGCATGATTCCCCGACCTACCGAGATGCCATGAACAGCAGCGATCGAAGTCCCCGCGGTTCGTTTGCGAGCCGCCTGCTGGAGCGACTGCTCCCGGAGAACCGCAACGAACCGGAAACCA
>CAZVIG010000431.1:0-2371 GCA_964627395.1 uncultured Sedimenticola sp. | reverse complement strand
TGGCCGTACTGGACATCCTCAAGCTGCCGGACCCGCGGCTCAAGCAGGTCTCGGAGCCGGTCACCGAATTCGACGACGCCCTGCGCGCCTTCATCGACGACCTCGAAGAGACCCGCCAAAACGGTCCCGCGGCGGTGGGCATCGCCGCGCCCCAGGTCGGCGTGTTCCGGCGGGTGGTGATCATCGACTGCAGCCAGACCCGCAAGCCGGTGCCCAACCACGGGCACCTGATCCTGGTGAACCCCGAGATCACCCACTGGGAGGGCTACGAGCCGGGGCGCGAGGGCTGCCTCTCGGTGCCCGACTACACCGGCAACGTGATCCGCGCCACCCGCATCCGTCTCGAGGCCCGCGACCCCTGGGGCGAGCCCCTGGAATTCGAGATGGAGGGCTACGAGGCGCGCGCCGCCCAGCACGAGATCGACCACCTCGACGGCATCCTGTTCGTCGACCGGGTGGTCAGCCGCCGCACCGACCTGTTCCGCCGCAAGGTCTATCAGAAAGGCGGGAAAAAGATCGTCACTACGAAGGCAAAGGTGTGACGGGTGGTTGATGCCCATTTGTATCGTTAGGCGTGAGGTGGCCCGACGGTGACGAACCAACGAGTCGCCGCCCTCGCCGGGTCTCAAGGACGCGGTCGTTCGGTGCCGGAGGCCACGCGGGCCAGCCAGGCGCGCACCGTGCTCAACAGCAGCCCGTCCTGGCCGTCGAAGAAATGGTCGGCGCCGGGTAGTTCCCGCTGGGTGTAGCCGGCGTTGCCCGCGTCCCGCGCCGCCAGGCGACGGGCGCGCGCGCTCTCGCGCACCGCCGGCAGGTCCTGCTCGCCGTACAGGTCCAGCACCGGCAGTTTCTCGAGTTTTCGCAGGGTCTCGGGGATCGCCGGGTCCTCGCCCATCCCGATGCCCACCCAGGCGGTGACGCCGGGCGGCGGGCCGTCTGCCAGGAAGCGCGCCACGGCCCCGTTGCCGAAGCTGTGTGCCACCAGCACCACGTTCTTCATGCCCTTCTGCTCCAGATAGGCGAGGGCGGCGCGGATGCGCGGCACCGCCTCGTCCAGGGTGGCACGCCATTCCGCCTCGCCGGCGCCCTCGGAGGCGACTGGTAGCTGAATGGCGAGGGTGTCCCAGCCGTATTCGGGAAGGCCGGTGCGTAGCGGATGGATCACCTCCAGCCAGTCGGGATTGGCGCCGCGGCCGTGCAGGATCAGCGCCGCGCCGCGCGCCGGCTTGCGTTCGGTGCGCTGGTGGATGCCGAGAAAGGGCTGCCCCGACGCCTCCAGGGTGACCGGTTCCCCGTCCAGGATGGCGTCGCGGATCTGTTCGGCGATGCGCTGCTCGCGCGCCAGGTCGCCGGCGGGGGCGAGGGCGGGCAGGAGCAGCAGGATCAGGAGCAGAATGCGCATGACGGAATCCCCGTGGTTCGGCTGCAGGCGTCGCGGTTTTCGGGTAGAGTGGCGGGCCGGATTTTTCACGGCCCCAGGGGCCGAATCAGAGTCTATCACCGGCCCGTCCGGCAGGAGCAGAACCATGGCAGATTTCCAGATTGCACCCTCCATCCTCTCGGCCGACTTCGCCAAGCTCGGCGAGGAATGCGACAACGTGCTCGCCTCCGGCGCCGACATCATCCATTTCGATGTCATGGATAACCACTATGTGCCTAACCTCACCATCGGCCCGCTGGTGTGCGACGCGTTGCGCAAGCACGGCATCACCGCCCCCATTGATGTGCACCTGATGGTGTCGCCGGTGGACCGCCTGGTGGGCGACTTCGCCGAGGCCGGCGCCACCTACATCACCTTCCATCCCGAGGCGTCGGACCACATCGACCGCACCATCCAGCTCATCAAGTCGGCGGGCTGCAAGGCGGGCCTGGTGTTCAATCCTGCCACTCCGCTCAGCTATCTGGACTACGAGCTGGAGAACCTGGACATGATCCTGCTGATGTCGGTCAACCCCGGCTTCGGCGGCCAGAGCTTCATTCCCTCGGCGCTGGAAAAGCTGAAGCAGGCGCGCAAGATCATCGACGATTCGGGACTGGACATCCGCCTCGAGATCGACGGCGGCGTGAAGGTGGACAACATCGCCGAGATCGCCGCCGCCGGCGCCGACACCTTCGTATCGGGTTCGGGGATCTTCGGCAAGCGCAACGAGAGCGACCCCAACAAGTACGACACCATCATCTCCGAGATGCGTGCCGAGCTGGCCAAGGTCTGCTGATTCCCCTGGCATCCCGTATTTTCCCGATACCTCCGAACCCTCTTCTCCCCTCTGTGGGGAGGGGGCAATCGGAGTCGACTTTCATGAGGCGGTCGATCCACGCCCTGGATCCTGAAAAACGCATCCTCTAGACGCAGGGTTCTCTGTGATCTCTG
>CAZVIG010000430.1:0-2374 GCA_964627395.1 uncultured Sedimenticola sp. | reverse complement strand
CGTCGATGTCGATCTCCTCTTCCTCCTCGAAGGTGTCCACGTAGCGGGGGATGTTGAGGTTGAAGTCGTTTTCGGCGATTTCGTCGAGGCTGGCGAGGTGGGCGTATTTCTCCACCTCCTGGCGGGCGCGGCAGGTGTCGATGATGCGCTGGATGTGTTCCTCGCCCAAGGTATTCTGGTTCTTGCCGGGCAGGTAGTTGTCCTTGCCGCTGGCGTCGATGAAGAGCACGTCGCGGCCGTCCTGGCGGGCACCGCCCTTTTCGCGGGCGCGGTCGAAGACCAGAATGGCCACGGGGATGCTGGTGGTGGGGAAGAGGTTGCCGGGCAGGCCGATGACGGCGTCGAGCAGGTTTTCCTCGATCACCTTGCGGCGGATACGGCCCTCGGCGCCCCCCCGGAACAGCACGCCGTGAGGGACGACGACGGCGACGCGGCCTTCCTTCTCCAGCGCGGCCTCGATCATGTGGCTGATGAAGGCCCAGTCACCCTTGGACTTGGGCGGGACGCCGCGCCAGAAGCGGTTGAAGCGGTCGTTCTGGGCCTCCTCCGCGCCCCATTTGTCCAGCGAGAAGGGCGGGTTGGCCACCACCACGTTGAACTTCATCAGCCGGTCGTTCTCCACCAACGCCGGGCTGGTGAGGGTGTTGCACCATTCGATGCGGGCGCTGTCGGCGCCGTGCAGGAACATGTTCATGCGCGCCAGGGCCCAGGTGCTGCCGTTGACCTCCATGCCGAACAGGGCGTAGTCGCGGCTGCCCACCTCGTGAGCGGCCTCGATGAGCAGGCCGCCGGAGCCGCAGGCGGGGTCGCAGATGCGGTCGCCCGGTTTGGGGGCGGCGAGCCTGGCGACCAGCCGCGAGACGCCGTGCGGCGTATAGAATTCGCCCGCCTTCTTGCCGGCATCGGAGGCGAAGCGCTCGATGAGGTAGATGTAGGTGTTGCCAATGACGTCCTCGGAGACGCGGCTCGGGCGCATGTCGAGCTGGGGCTTGTGGAAGTCCTCCAGCAGCAGCTTGAGGCGGCGGTTGCGGTCCTTCGTCTTGCCCAGGTTGGCCTCGGAGTTGAAGTCGATGTTGCGGAACACGCCCTCGAGCTTGACCTTGTTGGCTTCCTCGATGGCGTCCAGCACCATGTTGATGAGTTCGCCGATGTTGGGTTCGTTGCGGCGCTCGTAGAGGCTGTAGTAGTCGGCGACAAAGCTATCCATGACCTTGCCGGTCTCCTCGTCCTTGAGTTCGATCTGCGGCAGCACGAAGCGCTCGCGGTCCAGCTTGCGGCGGATGCGCACTTCGTCATTACCATATTGCTCGCGGTATTTCTCGTAGTGATCGCGCCATACGTCCGAGATGTACTTGAGGAACAGCATCACCAGGATGTAGTCCTTGTACTGGGCCGGGTCCACCACGCCCCGGAAGGTGTCGCAGGCCGCCCAGGCGGCGTTGTTGATGTCTTTTTGGTCGATTTTTGGGCTCATCCATCCAGACTCCCTAATAATCTTGATGAGGGAGGGCTTGCGCCCTCCCATTCTGTCTAACCCTTGATGTTTCTCGGATCGTGGCCGTGGCTGTCCTTCCGCTGGATTTGGCCGTTCTTGCCATGTATGACAAGCTCGGATCCCTCGCGGCGGCTCTGGGCGCGTGCCACCCTTTCCGCCTCGCGCTTGGTGTCGTGCAGGCTGGATGCCTGCTTCGCGCCTCCCTTCTTATTGGCCCAGCCACCCTTGTGGGGAACCACATGCCGGGTGCCGCCCTTGCCGCTGCCCGATTTCTTTGCCATGCTACTTGCTCCTATTCGCACGATCACTTGTGAATCAGCCTGCCAGGTGTTGCCGCACCGGGGCTGGCCACCTAAACCCAGTGGCAGACTTCACCGGGATCCCGATGCGGCCTGCATCAGAATTCCGTCTATATACAGCCTCCGCTTGTCCGCAAGCCGCGCCATGAGCCGCTGTTCCTCAGTCGCCAGATCGGCCAGTTCGACAATGGCCCGTTGGCACTCGAGCGGGGGAACGATCACTGCCAGCTCCGCCAGCGACTGCTTGCGAATCATGCGCAACGCGGTCCCCTCTGCCCGGCTGGCGAGCCGGGCCTGGGTGACTGGCAGATTGATGAACCAGGCGAGGTAGGCGGGAAGGACGCCCTTCCGGGGCCGGATCCGCAGCAGGGGGGCGGCAATGATCGCCGGGCTTGGGTCCTGATCGACCAACACGGCGGTATGGGTCTGCCCGCGCGAGCGGAAGATGATGTCTCCGGGGTGCACGAACTGGCGAGGCTGGACCCCATCGAGCTCAATCCGGGCAAGGGCTACCGGATCTAGGCGGTTGTCGTCAGTAAGATCCTTCATCTGGATCACTGCCAGACCACCGTTCGGTGTC
>CAZVIG010000429.1:0-2376 GCA_964627395.1 uncultured Sedimenticola sp. | reverse complement strand
AGACGTTCGAAGATCTGGCGTCGTTTTTCGCGGTTCATCCGGTGCCAAGTCCTTGATTCGGTTACAGGCGGCCCCCTTATAATACTTCGCACGACGGCACCTGTGCCGATGGGCGATCCTCGGGTGGCCCGGGCGGCCCGCAGAATATCAAGGAATACGATGCCGAAGCGTTTTTTCAGGCCCGAGGTCGCCGGATCGTCCGAGTTCCAGACGGCCATCATCCGCATCCTGGCCTGGGTGCTGATGATGGGCTTCCTCGCGCTGGGTCACGAGGAGGGCGTGTACGATTTCGAATGGAAGTGGTTCCGCCTGCTCTTCGGCACCTATTTCGTATGGTATCTGGCCCATTTCCTGTCCGTGGTCTGGAAGCCGGAGAGCCATCCCTTCCGCATCTATCTGGGCCTGGTCGGAGACGTCAGCGGCAACGGCTTCGCGATCTTCCTCAGCGGCAACCCGGTCACCCCCTTCGTGCTGGTCTACATCTGGGTGTTCCTTTCCCAGGGCACCCGCTACGGTTCGCGCAATCTGGCCCTGGCGGCGGTACTCAGCGTGGTCTCCTACTCGTTGGCGGTGACCGCCCTGGACGGCTGGCGCATCCATCCCTTCGAAGTCGGCTTCACCCTGTTCTTCCTGGTGATACTGCCGCTCTATCAGTACGCCCTGCTGCGCCGGCTGCACCGCGCCAAGCGCGCCGCCGAGGAGGCGACCCGGGCGCGTGGCAACTTCCTGGCCACCATGACCCACGAGCTGCGCACTCCTTTGTCGGGTGTGATCGGGATGGCGGGCCTGTTGCGCGAGACCCCGCTCAACGGGGAGCAGCAGGGCTATGTGGATGCCATCAACGTCTCGGCCAAACAGCTCCAGTCCCTGATCGGTGACATCCTCGACCTGTCCAAGATCGACGCCGGCAAGCTGGAGCTGAGGCAGGCTCATTTCGACGTCCGGCAGTCGGTGATCGAGGTGTGCCGGGTGTTGGGCAGCCAGGCCCTGGACCGCCGCCTGGAGCTGGTGTGCCGCATCGCCCCGGAGGTGCCGACCCGGCTGCTGGGGGACGACCTGCGCTTCCGCCAGATCCTGTTCAACCTGCTGGGCAACGCCATCAAGTTCACCGAGCAGGGCGAAGTGGTGGTGGAGGTGCGGCGGCTGTCGGCGGGGAACGTGCTCGCCCGGGGGGAGATCGAGGTCTCTGTGCGCGACACCGGCATCGGCATCCCCAAGGACAAGCTGGCGCGCATCTTCGACAGCTTCTGGCAGGCGGACGACAGCACCACCCGCCGTCACGGCGGGACCGGCCTGGGGACCACCATCGCGCGCGACCTGAGCCGCCTGATGGGCGGGGCGATCGGGGTGGAGAGCCAGGAGGGCGAGGGCTCCCGTTTCTGGGTGCGCCTGCCCCTGATCGACCCCAACCAGCCGCAGCCGCCGCGCCCGCCGGCGCGGTTGCGCAACCATCGGGCGCTGTGCATCGAGCCCAACGCCTCGGCCGCAGACGCCCTGCGCGAGGCCCTCGAGGTGGCCGGCATGACGGTGGAGTCGGCCGGCTCGGTGGACGCGATGGCCGCCCGCCAGGACGAGGGGAAGGGGCCGGTGTCCCTGGCCTGTATCGCGGACACCCCCCAGGGGATCGATCTGGCTGGCGAGGCACAGCGCCTGCGCCAGCGCCTGGGGCACGAGGTGCCGGTGGTGTTCCTCCACTATCCGCGCCGCACCCTGCGGGCGAGCGGCCGGCGCAACGTGCTCCTGGACAAGCCCTTCGAACCGCGCGCCCTGTGGGCCGCCGCCATGGAGGCACTGGTCCCCGGTGCGGGCGACCTCGAGGCGACAGGAGAGGGCGCCCGTGGCCCCGCCCCGACCGAGCCGAGCGGTCTGCACGTGCTGGTGGCGGAGGACGACAACATCAATGCGCGCCTGATCCAGAGCCTGCTCAGCCGCGCCGGACACCGGGTGACCCTGATGCGCGACGGCGAGGCGGCGCTGCAGGCGGCCCTGGGCTGCGACTTCGACCTGGCGATCGTCGACCTGCGCATGCCGCGCATGGACGGCCTGGACTTCACTCGCGCCTGGCGTGAGCACGAGGCCCGCTCCGGCAGCCGGCGGCGGATGCCCATCGTGGCGCTCACCGCCAATGTTGCGGAGGAGGCACGCGACGCCTGCCTGGAGGCGGGGATGGACGACTTCCTCACCAAGCCGGTGGACCCGGACACCCTCGACGAGCTGATCGCGCGCCTCGCCGGCGGGCGTTACTGATCGGTCTCCCTCCTAATCTCCCGCCTCTTGCGGGGCGAGGGACGACGTTTCCCCGGACAACAGTGCCATTCATGGGGGAGGTCGGGAGGGGGAAGTGGGCACTGGGCGCATCCCCTCCAGCTTTCGCAG
>CAZVIG010000428.1:0-2383 GCA_964627395.1 uncultured Sedimenticola sp. | reverse complement strand
ATCGGCGGCGGCTATGCCGCGGTCATCCTCGCCGAACTGCTGTTCAGCCAGCGCCAGCCAGGCGCAGAGGGTGAGCAGCACGCCGAGCAGGGGATACAGGCCCCGGATGCCGATCTCGTGCCGCAGGCGCCAGGCGGAGAGATTGATCGCCAGGAAGATCAGCAGAAAGGTGGAACTGGAGAACGAGGCGATGGCGGTGAGGTTGCCGAGGTTGACGAAGGCCAGGGTGACGCCGGTGATCGCCACCAGGCTGAACCAGGGGATGTTCTTCTGCTGGCGCACGAAGGCGAAGGCGGCGGGCAGTTCCCGTTCCTCCGCCATCACCTTGCCCAGCCGCGCGGTGCCGAACATGGTGGCATTGATCGCCGAGGCGGTGGAGAACAACGCCGCCAGACCGATGAGCTGGAAGCCGGCCTCGCCGAGAAAGGGCTTGGCCGCCACCGCCAGAGCGTACTCGCCGTACTTGCGGATCTCCTCGGGCAGCAGGTTGCCCACCGCCACCAGGGACACCAGCACGTACACCAGGATGGTGATGCCGATGGACCAGAAGATGCCCCGCTGCAGGTTGCGGCCGGGATCTTCCATCTCGTTGATGGCATTGGGTATCAGCTCGAAGCCCTCGTAGGCGACGAAGATCAGCGCCGCCCCCATGAGCACCCCGCCGGCCCCGCTGTCGAAGAAGGGCAGCAGATGATCGGCCTTGACGAAGAACAGGCCGATCACCGCGAACAGCAGCAGGATCAGCACCTTGACGGTGACGATCAGCAGCTCGGTGGTGCCGCTGGCCTTGACCCCATAGAGATTGATGCCCAGAAAGGTGAGCAGGATCAGCGATTCCAGCAGATGGTGCATGGCCGGGTTGGCTCCCTGCTGGCCCAGCATCGCCGCCCCATAGGCGCCGAAGGTGTAGGCATACAGCGCCAGGGTGCCGATGTATCCGGCGAGCAGCAGCCAGCCGCCGATGCCGGCCACGTTGGGATGGCGAAAGGCCCGCTCCAGGTAGGTGAAGCTGCCGCCGTCGGAACGGAACCGCAGCCCGAGCCGGGCATAGGAGAGGCCGGTGATCAGCGCCACCAGTCCGCCGATCGCGAAGGCCAGCGGCGCGGCATGTCCCGCCTCGGCGATCGCCAGCCCCAGCACCGAGAAGATGCCGCCGCCGATCATGCCGCCCACGCCCATCGCCACCACCTCGCGCAGGCTGAGCCTTTCGGTGGTCATGGTTGCATCTCCGGGTCAGGGCCGGCGTGCGGCGTTGCGGGCGGCCAGGCCCAGGGCCACCAGCACCGTGCCGTCGAAGAACAGGCTGATGCCGATGTACAGGCCCACCAGCCACAGCGAGGTCACCGGCCAGCCCACCAGGAACAACAGCGCCAGCAGCAGCGATACGACGCCGTTGAAGGCCATCCAGCCCCAGCCCCGGGCCGGGTGGATGGCGTGCGCCAGGGCGAAGCTGCCGAAGGCGTCCAGCATCAGGTACAGGGCGAGGAACAGGCCGATCGCCGCCACCCCCGCCTGGGGCGAGTAGATCATGATGCCGCCGGTGAGGATCAGCAGCACCGGCTTAAGCCAGCCGAGGAAGCCGTCCGCCCCATAGCGGTAGGCGTGATAGGCCCAGACGAAGCCACCGAACAGCAGCAGCCAGGCGACGAAGATCGCGGTGCCCAGCGACATCAGATGAGGCAGGAAGAAGCCGACCGCCCCCAGGATCAGCAGCAGTACGCCTGCGATCAGGGAGGCGGTGCCGAAACGGCGGGTGAGGTCTTCGGCGGGATCGAGATCGTTCATGGGGTGTGTTCCTGAATGAAGGGTCAGAGACCAGATGGGGTCTCAAAGCTGGAAAGACAACAGTACCACCACGCCCTCCAGCAACAGGCGCCAGTTGCCGGGCGGTTCCGGTTGGTAGGCCAGCCCCTCGCGGGCCTGCGCTTCCATCCAGTCGCGGAGCCAGTCGATTTCGTCGTTTTCGTAGAACAGGGTCACCGCCTCGAAGTTGAGATACAGGCTGCGCAGGTCGAGGTTGGCGCTGCCGCACAGACCCAGCCGCCGGTCCACCACCAGCGCCTTGGCGTGATTCATCACCCCCGGCAACAGAATCACCTCTGCGCCCGCCTCCGCGAGTTGTCGCAGGTAGCGGTTGCGCGCGATGTCGGGGAGGCGGTGGTTGGAGCGGTGGGGCAGGATCAGCCGTACCCGGACTCCGCGCCGCGCGGCCAGGCAGAGCGCCTCCACCAGCGGCTCGTCGGGGACGAAATAGGGCGTCACCGCCAGGATCTCGCTGGAGGCGGCGAAGCAGGCCGCCAACAGCAGGGCCTGCAGGGGATCGTGCGGCACGTCGGGGCCGGAGGGAAGCAGCCGGGTGCGGGTGCCGGCAGGGGAGGCGGGC
>CAZVIG010000427.1:0-2395 GCA_964627395.1 uncultured Sedimenticola sp. | reverse complement strand
GCAACGAGGACGACGCCTTCGCCCACTCCAAGCTGATCATCATGTGGGGCTGGAACCCGGCCTACACCTTCCATGGCGGCAATACCTTCTACTACATGCGCATGGCCAAGCAGCAAGGCTGCCGGTTCGTGGTGGTGGACCCACAGTACACCGACTCGGCCGCCGCCTACGATGCCTGGTGGATCCCCATCAAGCCGAACACCGACGCGGCCATGATGGCGGGCATGGCGCACTACATCTTCGCCAACGACCTACAGGACCAAGAGTTCATCGACCGCTTCACCCAGGGGATGGACGAGGGCACCATGCCCGACTGGGCGAAGAACGCGCCCAACGGCGGGGAGAACTTCCGCGACTACATCATGGGCAAGTACGACGGCACGCCCAAGACGCCGGAGTGGGCCTCCAAGATCTGCGGCGTGCCGGCCGAGGACATCAAGAAGCTCGCCCATATGTACGCCACCACCAAGCCGGCGGCGCTCAAGGCCTCCTGGGCGCCGGGCCGCAACGCCTACGGCGAGCAGTACAACCGCATGGCGGCCGCGCTGCAGGCGATGACCGGCAACATCGGCAAGCTGGGCGGCTGCGCCGAGGGCATCGGCAAGGCCTGGCATGCCGACGCGGTGGCCTATCCCTACGACAAGTACGCCAACATCTGGTTCGCCTCCATCAAGTCGGACCGCTGGGCGCACTGCGTGCTCAACTATCCCAATGTGAAGCGCGAGGAGATCGGCCTGTGGCCGCGCAATGACCAGTTCGACGGCGTGATTCCCAACATCAAGGGGATCTTCTGGCAGGGGTCGGACTGGTTCAACCAGCTCACCAACATCAACAAGGAACGCCAGGCGGTCGAGAAGCTGGACCTGGTGGTGTGCATGGATTCCACCATCACCCCCTCGGGCCTGTATGCCGACTTCCTGCTGCCGATCGCCACCCACTTCGAGCGGCACGACGTGGCCCTGCCCTGGTACAAGGGGCACTACTACATCCACCGCCCCAAGGTGATCGAGCCGCTGGGCGAGTCCAAGACCGACTTCCAGGTGTTCACCGAGCTGGCCTACCGGATCGGCGGGGATGTCTTCGGCAAGGCCTACAACCCCAAGGCCGACCGCAGCTACTTCGAAAACCCGGATGCGGTAGACGAGGCCTATCTGCGCGACTGGTGGGCCCGGGTGCAACGCACCCAGGGTGTCGAGATGAGCTGGGAGGAGTTCAAACAGCGCGGTGTCTACAAGTTCAAGCTGGACGAGCCGCACGTGGCCTTCCGCGAGCAGATCGAGCAGGGCAAGCCGTTCGAGACGCCCTCCGGCAAGATCGAGATCCTGAGCACCGAGCTGGCGCGGATCGAGGACTGGACCCGCACCCGCTACGGTTATCACATCCCCTCGATCCCGAAATGGATCGAGCCCTGGGAGTCGCTCAACAGCGAGAAGACCAAGGAGTATCCCTTCCATCTCATCTCGCCGCACCCGCGCTGGCGCACCCACTCGATCTTCAACAACTGCAGTTGGCTGCGCGAGACCTACGAACAGGAGGTCACCATCAACGCCTCGGACGCCAAGAAGCTGGGCATCAAGACCGGCGACCGGGTCGAGGTGTGGAACGATCGCGGCAAGGTGGTGGTGCCCGCCTATGTGACCGAGCGGGTGCATCCCGGGGTGGCGGTGCTGCACGAGGGGGCCTGGATCGACATCGACGAGGACGGCATCGACCGCGCCGGCAATCCCGACATGCTGACCCTGGACAACCCCAGTCCCGCGGGCGCCTTCGCCTACAACACCGTGCTGTGCAACATCCGCAAGACCGATCTGGCGCACCACCCGGTATGGGATCAGGTCGCCACCAGCCGCGCCCATGTGTTCCGGCGTGATCTCTGATTCGGAGGAATGACAGATGACCAAGAAACTCGATCCGGAAAAGAAGGCGGCGGTGAAGGCGGCGGTCAAGCGCCGCAAGAAGGTGGTCTATACGCCGGTGGTGCCCGAACAGCAGCTCGGCTTCATCCACAACAACGTGGACTGCATCGGCTGCCGCGCCTGCGAGATGGCCTGCAAGGACAAGAACGGGCTGCCGCCGGGGCCGCGTTTCCGGCGTGTACAGTACATCGAGGGCGGCACCTTCCCTGATGTCTATGCCTACAAGGTGAACATGTCGTGCAACCACTGCGCCAAGCCCGCCTGCCTGCCGACCTGTCCCACCGGCGCCATCTTCAAGCGCAAGAAGGACGGCATCGTGGACATCGACTCCACCCTGTGCATCGGCTGCCGGCGCTGCGAGGCGGCCTGCCCTTACGGCGCGCCCCAGTTCGATCCGGAGGAGAACGTCGTCAAGAAGTGCAACCTCTGCGTGGACGAGATCGAGGCCGGCCGCAAGCCCTATTGCGTGATGGCCTGCA
>CAZVIG010000426.1:0-2408 GCA_964627395.1 uncultured Sedimenticola sp. | reverse complement strand
GCCATCACCTGGGCCGCATCGGGATGTTCGGCCGCCTGGACCACCGCCTCGGGCCCGCCGACCACCTCCACCTCGGGTGCCTGGTCGCGCAGCGCCCGCGCCAGGGCCTCCGCGGCCGCGGGGTCGGCCATCGCCGCCAGCGCCGGACGGAAGGCCAGGCACTGCGCGGTCATGCGCTCCACGTCGCGGTGAGCGGCCAGCGCCACCACCCGGTAGCGGTCGGGGTGGCGCGCCAGCACGTCCAGGGTGCTCACCCCGATGGAGCCGGTGGAACCGAGCACCGCCACGCCCTGGGGCGCCTGGCTCACGCCATGCCCTCCAGCAACCGCAGACCGAGGGCGAACACCGGCGCAGCGGCGATCAGGCTGTCGATGCGGTCCAGCACCCCGCCGTGGCCCGGCAGCAGGGTACCGCTGTCCTTGAGCCCGGCCTGGCGCTTGAGCAGGCTCTCCCAGAGATCGCCGCCGATGGAGACCGCGGCGGTGAGCAGGCACAGCCCCAGCATGGCCGGCAGCGGCACCGGGGCGAGCTGCAACCAATGGAACGCCAGGCCGCACAGCAGCGCGCCCAGCAGCCCGCCGGCCGCGCCCTCCCAGGTCTTGCCCGGGCTGACGTGCGGCGACAGCTTGTGGCGCCCGAAGGCGCGCCCGGCGAAGTAGGCGGCGGAGTCCGCGGTCCAGATGAGCACCAGCAGAAACAGCAGCAGGGCCGGGCCGCGGGCGCCGTGGGCGTGCAGGTCCATCACCGACAGCCAGGCGACCCCGAGCTGGGCGAGGCCCAGGGCCGCCATCGCGGGACGCAGCCCGCTCACCCGAGGCAGGGGGCGGCGGATGTTGAACAGCGCCAGGGTGGCCATAAGCCAGAACAACCCGGCCAGTATCTGCAGGCGCTCGGTCAGGACGGCGTCGGTCCAACGGTAGAGGGCGGCCAGCAGCAGGCCCAGCAGCAGGGCATAGGCCCATTGTGCCGCCAGTGAACCGACGCCACACAGCCGCGCCATCTCGCGCCCGCCCAGCACCACGAACAGGCCGAAGGCCACCGCCAGGGCCCCGCTGGAGGCGTACAGCACCCCGGCCACCACCAGGGGCACCAGGATCGCGGCGGTGAGGATGCGATAGCGCAGCATCAGGCGGTGCCGGCGGAGCCGATCTGTTCGCTGGTCTGGCCGAAGCGCCGCTCGCGGCGCGCGAACTCGGCCAGCGCCTCGGCGAAGGCGGCCTTGTCGAAGTCGGGCCACAGCACCGGGGTGAAGTACAGCTCGGAATAGGCGCAGTGCCAGAGCAGGAAGTTGCTGATCCGCAGCTCGCCGCCGGTGCGGATGAACAGGTCCGGATCGGGAATGTCGCTGAAGGAGGTGGCGGCGGCGAAGCGCGCCTCGTCGATCTCGGCGGGGTCCAGCTCGCCGGCGCGCACCTGCTCGGCGAGGCGCCGCGCGGCGCGGGTGATGTCCCAGCGCCCGCCGTAGTTGGCGGCGATCTGCAGCAGCAGGCCGCCGTTGTCCGCGGTACGCCGTTCCGCCTCGGCGATCTGGCGCTGCAGCTTTTCGGGAAAGGCGGAGACGTCGCCGATCACGCGCAGACGGATGTCGTTGCGGTCCAGCTTGCGGATCTCGCGCGCCAGCGCCACCATGAACAGCTCCATTAGCATGCTCACTTCCTCCGGCGGGCGGCGCCAGTTCTCGCTGCTGAAGGCGAACAGGGTGAGCGCCTCCACCCCGTGCTCCACGCAGGCCTCTATGGTGCTGCGAACCGCCTCCACGCCGGCGCGGTGACCGGCATGGCGGGGCTGGCCGCGCTGCCGCGCCCAGCGTCCGTTGCCGTCCATGATGATGGCCACGTGGCGCGGAATGCGCGCCGGCGGGGCCGTCCCGGTGTCCTTGTTGTCGGTTCCTGCCACACGATCCCCGGAATTGGCTCAGACCGACATCAGGTCGGCTTCCTTCTTGGCCATCAGCTCGTCGATCTCCTTGACGTGCTGATCGGTGAGCTTCTGGATGATCTCCTGGCCGCGCCGCTCGTCGTCCTCGGAGATGAGCTTTTCCTTGACCAGCTCCTTGAGGCTGCTGTTGGCGTCGCGCCGGATGTTGCGCACCGCCACCCGCGCCTGCTCCGCCTCCTGGCGCACGATGCGGGTCATGTCGCGGCGCCGCTCCTCGGTGAGCGGGGGGATGGGCAGGCGGATCATGGTGCCGGCGGTGTTGGGGGTGACCCCCAGGTTGGACTCCAGGATGGCCTTCTCCACCGCGGACACCATGCTCTGTTCGTAGGGCTGCACGGTGAGGGTGCGGCCGTCCTCCACGCCCACGTTGGCCACCTGCCGCAACGGCGTCTCGGCACCGTAGTAGCTGACGGTTATGTGATCCAGCATGCTGGGATGGGCGCGGCCGGTGCGGATCTTGGCCAGGTTCT
>CAZVIG010000425.1:0-2414 GCA_964627395.1 uncultured Sedimenticola sp. | reverse complement strand
ATCAACCAGCCCGGCAAGTACAGCCTGATGCGTTACACCAAGGGTCATGCCGGCATCGCCTGCCAGGGCTGCCACGAGTCGATCCACGGTCTGTACCCGGTGACCCCGGAGGTGGACAAGACCACCTACGCCCAGGCGGCCATGTACAACCCGGACGGCTCCCACGGCCCGCTCAAGTGCGCGGCCTGCCACGAGACCAACTCCGACGGCGTGCCGCTGATCGCCAAGCACGAGCCGGACGAGGAGGAAGTGGCGGATCGTCACGAGTGGAAGGGCAAGCCCATCGAGCATGACTTCGAGGCAGCCGTGCAGTGGATGCACGCCTATGCCCCGGACCTCGGTGGCGCCATTCCCGAGGAGTGATCCTCGAACCGGAAGCCGGTCGGCCGTGTGCCGGCCGGCACCCATTGCCACAGGGGGTTTCGACCCCCTGTTTTTCGTGGCGCCGACCGATCGGCGTCCAGATGCCAGAGGAGTAGATTCGGCATGATGAAGCTGCATTCCCCCCTGCGACGTCTCTCCCGTCGCCTCGCCCTGCTGCTGGGCGCCAGCCTGCTGGCGGGCACCCTGCACGCCAAGGCCGCCGACAGCGACCAGTCGCTGGTGACCGTGGGCACCTTGCAGGTAACGGCACACGACCTGGAGCAGGCGGTGGCCAGTTCCCCCTTCGCCGTGCAGTTCGCCACCATGGACGAGGACGACCAGGCCTCGCTGCGCGGCGACCTGCTCAAGCGCCTGGTGCTCTCGCGGTTGTTGCGGATCGAGGCGGAGGCCGAGGGACTGGACCGTTCCCCCGCATTCCAGCGCGAGGTGGAGAACTTCCGCCTCGGTATGCTCTACCGCCATTACATGGACAAGCTGCGCGAGCGGCTCGAGGTGCCGGACGAGGTGCTGGAGCGCCTGCGCAAGGAGAGCGAGGGCAACTCCGACGTCTTCAGTGCCGCCAAGTCGGCCTGGATCTCCGGCCGCTACCGCAAGGTACGCCTGCTCACCCTGCAGAAGTTGCGCGACCAGCGCCATGTGGTGCTGCATGAGGATAGGATCGAGCCGGGCATCACCCCGGACACGGTGCTGATGGAGGGCGACGGCCTGCGCATCACCTATGGCGACGTCATCGACACCAAGAAATACGGCGACAAGCTGCCCAACCCGGAGTACGTCAAGGAGCAGCTCTACAAGCGCGGCGAACTGCTGCTGATCGCCGATGCCGCGGCGAAGGAGGGCGTGGACGTCAGCGCCCAGGTGGAGGCCTACCGCAACGAGCGTCTGCCGGCTCTGCTGCTGGAGCGCAAGGAGAAGGAATGGGTGCCGAGCGAGGAGGCGATGCGCGCCTACTTCGAAAAGCATCCGGAGCTGGGACGGGTGCTGGGGCGCCTGCACGTCGGCCAGTTGGTGACCTCCTCCTATGCCCAGGCGCGCGCCCTGCGCAAGCGCATCGAGCAGGGCGAGAGCCTGTTCAAGCTCGCCGGCGAGTACAGCATCGATCCCTACGGCCGCTCCCACAACGGCGACATGGGCTGGGTGCTGGAAGGCTCCGGCATGCCGCAGATCGAGGCCGCCCTGCGCAAGCTGAAGGACGGCGAGATCTCGCCCATCATCCGCACCCCCAAAGGCTTCCACATCGTCACCGTGATCGAACGGCGGCTGGGTCGCATGCGGCCCTTCGAAGGGGTCAAGGACAAGGTGCGCCAGGCGATGATCGCCGAGAAGATGAAGGCATTCATCCACTCGCTGGAGCAGAAGCACCGGATCGTGTGGCACGTACTGCAGCAGCCGCAGGGAGACAAGTCATGATGAGCGAAGAACGTAGCGGTTCCGGCAATCGTCTGCAGATCGGGGTGGCGGTGCTGGTCACCGCGGCGGCGGCCGTCTGGCTGGGCAGTCACTTCAGCAAGACCACCGCCGAGCAGCAGCAGGCGGAGCAACGTCAGGTCATGGAGCAGACCCTGAACGACCCCCGCACCACCACCATCGCCCTGCCGCAGAAGACCAACAACGCCTGGGAGATGCCGGTCTTCGAGCTGAAGGGGCTGGACGGCAAGATGCACCGCCTCACCGACTGGAAGGGCAAGGTGATCATGCTCAACTTCTGGGCGAGCTGGTGCGCGCCCTGTCAGTACGAGATCCCCGAGTTCGTCGCCTACCAGGAAAAGTACGGCGCCAAGGGGCTGCAGGTGATCGGCCTGGGCATCGACCAGGAACGCAAGCTGCGCAACGTGGCGCGCACCCTGGGCATCAACTATCCGGTGCTGGTGGCCGACCCCAGCGTGCGCGGCAACGCCGACCTGCTGTCGCAGTGGGGCAACAGCGAGCAGATCGTGCCCTATACCGTGGTCATCGCCCCCAATGGGCGCATGGTCTATATCCACCGCGGCCGCATGGGCGAAGAGGAATTCGACCGTTACGTGAAGCCG
>CAZVIG010000424.1:0-2439 GCA_964627395.1 uncultured Sedimenticola sp. | reverse complement strand
CGCCGGGACCGCGCAGGCCGATGCCGCCCTTCTGCCGCTCCAGGTGGGTCCAGCCGCGGATCAGGCGGGTGGAGAGATGACGCAACTGGGCCAGCTCCACCTGCAGCTTGCCCTCGTGGGAGCGGGCGCGCTGGGCGAAGATGTCGAGGATCAGCCCGGTGCGGTCCAGCACCCGGCACTCGAACAGCCGCTCCAGGTTGCGTTCCTGACTGGGGGTCAGCTCGTGGTCGAAGATCACCAGCTCGGCCTGGTGCAGCGTCACCAGGTCGCGGATCTCCTCCGCCTTGCCGCTGCCCACGAACAGACGCCGGTCCGGGGCGTGGCGCTGGCCGGTGACCAGGGCCTGCGGCTCCGCCCCGGCGGAGAGCGCCAGCTCGCGGAACTCGTGCAACGCCTCGGGATCCGGCGCACCGTCGAAGGCGACATGCACCAGGATGGCCCGCTCGCCACCGCGGGGACGCTCAAACACCGCCTGCGCCCGGAATGCAAAGGCCCCGCGCCGGACGCGCAGGGCCGTCGAAGTGCGTGCCGATCGGACGCCTCATGAACTGCCGGGGTCGCCCTCGCTGTCGCCATGATGCGGCGGCTGGATGCGCACGTTGCGCGCCGGCACCACGGTGGAGATGGCATGCTTGTACACCATCTGGCTCACGCTGTTCTTGAGCAGCACCACGAACTGGTCGAAGGACTCGATGGTGCCCTGCAGCTTGATGCCGTTGACCAGGAAGATGGAGACGGGTACGCGCTCCTTGCGCAGCGTGTTCAGAAAGGGGTCCTGCAGACTCTGCCCTTTGGACATCTTGGTTACTCCTTGATTTCTAGTGCGTTTTTAGTTTTCACACGGGCCCTGCCGGATCGCGACAACTGACTCCGATCAAAAAGACGGCGCGGACCACCGGCCCCGGCGGCGGACGGGACCCTGCCAGCCAATATAGCACAGCGCCGGGAAGCGGCCATGATGCGCGTCAATAAGCGGCGACTTATGGCACCGACAACGCCTTTTCGACGGCGATTCGCGCCTGTTCGACGGGGATCCCGCCATCGGTCGCCTGCCACAGCACCTCGCGTTCGGAACGCAGCCAGGTCGTCTGACGCTTGGCGAGCTGGCGGGTGGCGGCGATGGCGCGCGCGATCATCTCCTCGCGGCCGTATTCCCCGCGCAGCCAGGCCCACATCTGCCGGTATCCGACCGCGCGCATGCTGGGCAGTTCCGGATGCAGGTCGCCGCGCGCCACCAGGGCGCGTACCTCCGCCTCGAAGCCGGCCTCCAGCATCGCATGGAAGCGGGTCTCGATGCGCTGGTGCAACAGGGCCCGCGGCGGCGCCAGCACCAGCTTCAGCGCCCGCCAGGGCATGGGCTCCGGCGGCACCGTCTGCAGTTCGCTCAGGGGCCGTCCGCTGAGACGCCACACCTCCAGGGCGCGCAGGATGCGCTGGGTGTCGTTGGGGTGGATGCGGCGCGCACTGTCCGGGTCCACCGCCGCCAGCTCGGCATGCAGCGCCGCCAGACCGCGCTCGGCCAGCGCCGCCTCCAGCTCGGCGCGTACCGCCGGGTCCGAGGCCGGCAGTGGAGAGAGCCCGTACTGCAGGGCGCGGAAGTACAGCATGGTGCCCCCCACCAGCAGGGGGATGCGTCCCCGTTCGGCGATTGCCGCCATCGTCGCCAGGGCATCGGCGCGGAAGCGCTCTGCGGAATAGGCCTCGGCGGGATCGCAGATGTCCACCAGGTGATGGGGATGACGCGCCAGCTCCTGCGGCGAGGGCTTGGCGGTGCCGATGTCCATGCCGCGGTACACCAGCGCGGAATCCACGCTCACCAGTTCCACCGGCAGGCGCTCGGCGAGCGCCATCGCCAGCGCCGTCTTGCCCGAGGCGGTGGGGCCCATCAGCAGGATGGCCGGCGGGCGCCGATCCGGTTTCATCGCCCGCGCAGGAACAGCCGGTCCAGCTCCTGCATCGAGAGCTGCGTCCAGGTGGGGCGGCCGTGGTTGCACTGGCCGCTGCGCTCGGTGCGCTCGATGTCGCGCAGCAGGGCATCCATCTCCTCGCGGGTGAGACGCCGGTTGGCGCGCACCGAGCCGTGGCAGGCCATGGTCGCCAGCACCTCGTTGATCGACTCCAGCACCCGCCGGCTCTCGCCGTACACCGCCAGGTCGGAGAGCACGTCGCGCAGCAGCCGTTCGGCATCCGCGTCGCGCAGCAACGCCGGCAGGGCGCGCACCGCCAGCACCTGCTCGCCCATACGATCCACCTGCATACCCAGCTCGGCGAAGGTGTCCGCATGCGCCTCGGCCAGTTCCGCCTCGCGCGGGCTCACCTCCACCGTGACCGGCACCAGCAGGGGCTGGGACTTGATGCCCTCCCCCTCGCGCGCCGCCTTGAAGCGCTCGTAGGTGATGCGCTCGTGCGCCGCGTGCATGTCCACCAGCACCAGCCCGG
>CAZVIG010000423.1:0-2446 GCA_964627395.1 uncultured Sedimenticola sp. | reverse complement strand
TCCACGTTGGCGGCATAGTCGCTCTCGGTGGAGAAGGCGATGGCGTCCTCGCCGGTGTCGGCCAGGACGTGGAACTCGTGCGAGCCGCTGCCGCCGATGCTGCCGGTGTCCGCGGCCACCGGGCGGAAGTCCAGGCCGCAGCGCTCGAAGATGCGGCAGTAGGTGGCGTGCATCAGGCGATAGGTCTCTTCCAGGGAGTCCTGGTCCAGGTGGAAGGAATAGGCGTCCTTCATCAGGAACTCGCGCGCGCGCATCACCCCGAAGCGTGGGCGGCGCTCGTCGCGGAACTTGGTCTGGATCTGGTAGTAGTTGACCGGGAGCTGGCGGTAGCTGCGCAGCTCGTTGCGCGCCAGGTCGGTGATGATCTCCTCGTGGGTGGGGCCGAAGCAGAACTCGCGCCCGTGCCGGTCGTGGAAGCGCAGCAGCTCCGGCCCGAACTTGTACCAGCGGCCCGTCTCCTGCCACAGCTCCGCGGGCTGCACCGCCGGCATCAACACCTCCAGGGCGCCGGCGCGGTTCATCTCCTCGCGCACGATGGCCTCCACCTTGCGCAGCACGCGCAGCCCCAGCGGCAGCCAGGTATAGAGGCCGGAGGCCAGTTTGCGGATCATGCCGGCGCGCAGCATCAGTTGATGGCTGGGGATCTCGGCGTCGGCCGGGACTTCCTTGAGGGTCTGCAGGGGGAACTGGGACAGGCGCATTTTCTTCCGGTTGAGGCTGGATGGTGCCGGGATTTTAACCCGGAATGCCGGGCTTTCGGGCCACCGACCGCGCGTGGGCGCCGGGGGTAAAGGAAAGCCGTCGCCGGCCGCTGAAAGGGGAAGTGCGAAACCTGGCCGGAGCGACGTGGATACCGCCTGCCCCAATCCCTGGACCCTCGGCATGCGCCGCCCCTGGCGGCTGCTGCCCCTGCTGTTGCTGCTCGCCGCCTGGGTCGGCTCGCAGTCGCAGCTACTGGTCTTCACGCCCACCCTGTTCGAGTGGGTGGAGCAGAAGTACGGCAGCGCGGCGCGCGAGCGGGTGGAGCGCCTGGAGGCGCTGGTGGAGGACAACCTGGACGCGCCCGAGCGGGACAAGATCCGCCTGGTGAATCGTTTCTTCAACCAGGTGCGCTATGACGAGGACGACGTGCTCTGGGACCAGAAGGACTACTGGGCGACGCCGTTCGAGGTGTTGGGGCTGAACGCCGCCGACTGCGAGGACTATGCCCTGTCCAAGTACTTCGCCCTGGTGAGCATGGGGGTCGCCGAGGAGAAGCTGCGGGTCACCTATGTCAAGGCGATCAAGCTCAAGCGCGCGCACATGGTGCTGGCCTACTACCCCACGCCGGGCGCCGAGCCGCTGATCCTGGACAACCTGACCGACCGCATCCAGAAGGCGGGCCGTCGCACCGATCTGGTCCCCGTGTACAGCTTCAACGGCGCCGACCTGTGGCTGGCGGTGAACCGCACCAAGGGGAAGAAGGTGGGCAGTGCCGAGCGCATCAAGCGCTGGCAGGCCTTCCAGGTGCGCCTGGCGCAGCAGATGGGAGAAGAACCATGAGCCTTTCCAGACAACTGATGCTGCTGATCGGTACCCTGGTGCTGCTGCTGTTCGCCGGCACCTTCGTCATCAGCGTGCAGGGCACCCGTCATTACCTGGAGGAGCAGCTCGCCTCCCACGCCCAGGATGCCGCCACCTCGCTGGGCCTGAGCGCCACCAGCCATGTGGCGAAGGGCGACCAGGCGATGTTCACCGCCATGGTCAACGCCATGATCCACCGGGGCGACTATCTGGACATCCGCATCGAGGACCTGGACGGCAAGGTGCTGGTGGAGCGCCGCTCGCAACTCAAGGCGGACGTGCCCGACTGGTTCGTGCGCCTGTTCCCCCTGCATCCCCCGCAGGGCGAGGCGGTGATGATGTCCGGCTGGCGCCAGGTGGGGCGGGTCCGGGTGACCAGCAATCCGGGCCTGGCCTACCGCCAGCTCTGGACCAGCACCCGTGACACCCTGCTGTGGTTCCTCGGCGCGGCCGCGGTGGCGCTGCTCGCCGGGATGGTGCTGCTGCGGCTGCTGCTGCGTCCCCTGGGCAAGGTGGAATGGCAGGCGCGTGCGATCTGCAACCGCGAGTTTCCGGTGGTGGAGGACAAGCCCTTCACCCTGGAGTTCCGGCGCGTGGTGGAGGCGATGAACCGGCTCTCCATCAAGGTGCGCCAGATGCTGGACAACAGCGAGCGGATGGCGGCCAAGCTGCGCGAACAGGCCTATACCGACGCCCTCACCGGGTTGTCCAACCGGCGCCACTTCATGGCCCTGTTGCAGTCGCGCCTGGACGACCCCAGCTGCGCCGGCGGCCTGCTGCTGGTGCAGCTCAACCGCTTCAAGGAATACAACCAGCAGCACGGCTTCCCCGCCGGCGACCGGCTGCTGGTTGTATTCCTTGAAGCGGTTGAGCTGCACCAGCA
>CAZVIG010000422.1:0-2461 GCA_964627395.1 uncultured Sedimenticola sp. | reverse complement strand
CGGCCGGGCCATGCCCCACCATCCAGTCTGGTCACCGAAACCCCATCTGTCAGGGTCCAAGGCGCCTGCGCTTGACGCACGTCAATGACGATCGGGAACTTCGTCGGCAGGCATGTCGTAACGGAGAGATTCCGGCGCCCGTTCGGGCCTCGGGACCCCTCCGTACCGCCTGCGGCTCCGGTGAAAATGGCGAAGGGGAGAAATGGGAAAGGCCCCCGACGGGGCCCTCGCGATCATTGGCGGAGAGGGTGGGATTTGAACCCACGGAGGGCGTGAACCCTCGACGGTTTTCAAGACCGTTGCATTAAGCCGCTCTGCCACCTCTCCGATATTCGAGCCGGGCGTCGGGTCGCCGCACCGGCGGCGGCAAAGATAGCACGCCCGGCGCCCCGGCTGCATGCGGGCCGCTCGGAGCCAGGGTTTTCCCGCGCTTCATCAGGCAGCGCGGAACTTTGCCCAAAGTTCCCTCGAAACAATGAGATCCGCTGTCCCGAAAGCGGTTGACCAGAGGCTTTTATCGGGTAAGCTGGCCGAACTTTCGGGGCCCTTGCGTGTCCCATTCGTGAACGATTCGCAATCCGAACCATGCCTCTGGAGGGCACGAAAACAATGAACCGATACCAGACCGCCATCGCCGGCAGCGCCGGTCAGGCGACTTCCATCAACAAGGTACTCAAGAACACCTATCTGCTGCTTTCGGCGACGCTGTTCTTCAGCGCCGTCATGGCCGCGGTGTCCATCGCCCTGAACATGCCGCCGATCACCTACATGATCGCGCTGATCGCCTCCATGGTGCTGGGCATGTTCGTGCTGCCGCGCACCGCCAACTCGGCCGCCGGCATCGGGGTGATCTTCCTGGTCACCGGCCTGCTGGGCTTCGGCCTGGGCCCCATCCTGTCGATGTACCTGGCGCTGCCCAAGGGGCCGCAGATCGTGGCCACCGCCTTCGGCGGCACCGGGATCATCTTCCTGGGACTGTCCGGCTACGCCCTGACCTCGAAGCGCGACTTCAGCTTCCTCGGCGGCTTCCTGTTCGCCGGCATGATGGTGCTGGTGATCGCCATGATCGCCAACATCTTCCTGGAGCTGCCCGCGCTCTCGCTGGCCGTGTCCGCCGGCATCATTCTGGTGATGAGCGGGTTCATCCTGTTCGATACCGCGCGCATCATCCGCGGCGGCGAGACCAACTACATCATGGCCACCTACGGGCTGTACCTGAGCATCTTCAACATCTTCATCAGCCTGTTGCAGATCCTCGGGATCATGAGCGGCGACGACTGATCGATTCCGACCTCCTCCCCTCCTCGACCCCGGCTCCGGCCGGGGTTTTTTCGTTACGGCACGGACCAGCGGATACAATCGCCCCATGAATGCGACAGACGCACAGCGCTGGAGCCCGCGGGTCACCGTGGCGGCGGTGATCCGCGATGCGGCAGGCCGCCACCTGCTGGTGGAGGAGGCCCCGCAAGGCACGCCGGTGCTCAACCAGCCGGCCGGCCATCTGGAGCCCGGCGAATCGCTGATCGACGCCGTGGTGCGCGAGGTGCGCGAGGAGACCAGCCGCCTCTTCGTGCCGCGCGCCCTGCTGGGCGTCTATCGCTGGCAGGTGCGCCCCGAGGGCGACACCTATCTGCGCTTCTGCTTCCTGGGCGACGCGGAGGAAACCCTGGACACCCCGCGCGACCCCGACATCCTGGGCACCCGCTGGCTGAGCGCCTCTGAACTCTCCGGTGGGCGGCATGCCCTGCGCAGCCCCCTGGTGATGCAGTGCGTGCGCGACGCGGAGGACGGCCAGGGCCACCCCCTGTCGCTGCTGCACGAGCTGGGCATCGGCGATGGCTGAGCAAGGCCGAAAGGTGATCGTGGGCCTCTCCGGCGGGGTGGACTCCGCCGTGGCCGCGCTGCGTCTGAAGGAGGCCGGCTACCGGGTGCAGGGCCTGTTCATGAAGAACTGGGAAGAGGACGACGACGCCGACTACTGCGCCGCCGCCGAGGACCTGGCCGACGCCCGCCAGGTCGCCGAGCGCCTGGACATCGAGCTGCTCACGGTCAATTTCTCGGCCGAATACTGGGACCGGGTGTTCGCCCACTTCCTGGCCGAATACCGCGCCGGGCGCACCCCCAACCCCGACGTGCTGTGCAACCGGGAGATCAAGTTCAAGGCCTTCCTCGACCATGCCCTGGACCTGGGCGCCGAGGCCATCGCCACCGGCCACTATGCGGGGGTGCGGCACAGCGACGGCGAGTACCAGTTGCTGCGCGCGGCGGACGAGAACAAGGACCAGACCTATTTTCTCTACATGCTGGGGCAGCGCGCCCTCGCCCATGCCCTGTTCCCGCTACAGGATCTGCGCAAGGACGAGGTGCGGCGCATCGCCGAGGCCGCCGGCTTCGCCAATGCGCGCAAGAAGGACAGCACCGGCATCTGCTTCATCGGCGAGCGCCGCTTCCGCGACTTCCT
>CAZVIG010000421.1:0-2462 GCA_964627395.1 uncultured Sedimenticola sp. | reverse complement strand
GCGGCGATGGCGAAGGCAAAGGCCACCGAGAAGCCCACGTAGCCCATGTAGAGCATGGGCGGGTGAATGGCCAGACCCGGATCCTGCAGCAGGGGGTTGAGTTCACGGCCCTCGAAGGGCGCGGGGAAGATCGCCTCGAAGGGGTTGGAGGTCAGCAGCATGAAGAGCAGAAAGCCGACGCTTATCAGGCCCATGATGCCCAGCACCCGCGCCACGTACACCAGCGGCAGGCTGCGCGAAAAAATCGTCACCGCCAGGCTCCAGATGGCAAGGATGAAGGCCCATAGCAGCAGGGATCCTTCGTGGGCGCCCCACACCGCACTGACCTTGTAAATGGTGGGCATGGCGGTATTGGAGTTGCTCGCCACGTAGAGCAGGGAGAAGTCGTCGTTGACGAAGGCCCACACCAGGCTGGCAAAGGCGATGGCGAGCAGGACGAACTGCACCTGGGCGGCGGGGCGCGCCACGCCCATCCACTGGCGATTGCCGGTCTGGGCGCCGGCCAGTGGCAGCACTGCCTGCAGCAGCGCAATGCCGAGGGCGAGGACCAGGGAGAAGTGGCCGAGTTGGGTAATCATGAAGGGATCCTGCGGTGTGGGTTGCGTTGGCCGGAACTCGTCGCGCCGCCTTACCGGGCACCCAGGGGTCGGGGTTCACCGGGCTTCGGGCGCACTATCTCGTGCGGCGGCATGGCGCCGGATTCTTTCAGCGCCTCGGCCACCTCCGGCGGCATGTAGTTCTCGTCATGCTTGGCCAGCACGTTGGTGGCCTCGAAGACGCCGTCGGCGTTGAGGCGTCCGTCGGCGACGATGCCCTGTCCCTCGCGGAACAGATCCGGCGGGCTGGCGGTGTAGCGGATGACCACGTCGGCGAGGGTATCGGTGATGGTGAACTCCACGGTCTTGCCGTTGCGCCTGACGCTGCCTTCCTTGACCAGGCCGCCGATCTTGAAGGCCCGCCCCGGCGGGGTCTCGCCGCGCGCCACTTCAGAGGGCTTGAAGAAAAACATCTTGTACTCGCCCAGTCCCCACATGGCGAGCGAGACAAAGGCCGCCGCCCCGATGAGGATCAACAGGACAAGGTACAGGCGTCTTTTGCGAGCGGGTCTCATTGGATACCTCTGCTTTCACGGCGCTGTCTGCGCTTCAGGTCGCGGATTATCTTCTTTTCCGCCTGCCAGGGTGTGACCAGGTTGGCGATCAGCACCACGGCGGCAATGATGTACACGGGCCACACGTAGGCGGCATAGCCGCCCATATTCAGGAATTCGCTCAACATATACAGGGACTCATTTCTCACTCGCCAGTTCCCGCACCCAGGCGCTATCCTTCTCGTTCTGCAGGATCAGGCAGCGCACGCGCTTCAACAGCACCAGGGCATAGAACAGGTTGAAGGCGATCATCATGGTAAACAGCGGCCAGCGCATGGATGGGTGGATACTACCGGCAATGCGCACGCCCCGGGTGGTGGGCCCCTGGTGCAGGGTGTACCACCACTCCACCGAGTAGTGAATGATGGGGATGTTGATGACCCCCACCAGCGCCAGTACCGCCGCTGCGCGCCCGGCGCTGCGCCGATCCTCGATGGCATTATACAGCGCCATGTAGCCGAGGTAGAGGAACAGCAGGATGAGTTCCGAGGTCAGGCGCGCGTCCCAGGCCCACCAGGTCCCCCACATGGGCTTGCCCCACAGGGAGCCGGTGATGAGCGCCAGCAGGGTGAAGGAGGCGCCGACGGGGGCCGAGGCCGCCGCCACCATCTCGGCCATCTTCATGCGCCAGATGAGCAGGATGGCGCCCGCCACCGCCATGACCACGTAGACGAGCATGGACATCATGGCGGCGGGCACATGGATGTACATGATGCGCACCGTCTCGCCCTGCTGGTAGTCCGGTGGCGAGAACACCAGCGCCAGCGCCAGCCCGGCAAGGAAGCTGAGCGCGGTGAGGGCGCCCAGCCAGGGCAGCAGGCGCTGGCTGAAGCCCCAGAAATACTTTGGCGATCCCAGCTTGTGAAACCAGACCCACATGATCGTTTCCCTTCTCCTCTAAAGGGTTATTCCAGTGAGATGCGCAACGCCCCGGCAATGGCCAGCGGCGCCAGCGTCAGCGCCAGCGCCAGCAGGGCGCCGATGAACAGCAGCGGCCCGCTCCAGGGCAGGCCCGCCGCGGCGTCGGTGACCGCGCGCGCGCCGAAGATCAACACCGGTATATATAAAGGTAAGACCAGCAGCGACAGTAACACCCCGCTGCGGCGCAGCGCCACCGTCAAAGCCACACCGATGGCCCCGACAAGGCTCAGTACCGGCGTGCCCAGCGCCAGCGAGGCCAGCAGCGCAGGCAGCGCCTCCCCCGGCAGGTTCATGAGCAAGGCGAGCAGGGGCGAGAGCAGGATCAGCGGCAGGCCCGCCACCAGCCAGTGGGCGAAGACCCGCACCAGCACCAGCAGGGCCACCGGGTGGG
>CAZVIG010000420.1:0-2463 GCA_964627395.1 uncultured Sedimenticola sp. | reverse complement strand
CCCTGCTGGCGCCGCACGAACCACAGCCGCTCCTGCGCCGCCAGCAGGGTGCGCCAGGCGGCATCGCTGGCCTCGTCCGCCGGCTCGACGGATCCGGGCACCCGCAGCACCGCCGGGGCGCCCGCGGCGATGCCGGTCGGCCGGGCAGCGGCGAGGGGACGCAGCCCGCCACCCAGGGTCGCCAGGCGGGCGGCGAACTCCGCGCGGGGCAGCGGCAGCAGTACCATCACCGCATCCGCCGCCTGTGCCTCGGGCGGGGCCTCCAGGTCGATGGGCGGCAGGCGCAGCGCCTCGTCCACCAGGGCCGGCAGCTCGTCTTCCGGGAGCAGGGAGAGGGTCACCTCCATGCCCGCGGGAAAGAAACGCTGGCGCAGGCTGTCCGCATCCACCGCCCCGGGCGGCAGGGGGCCGGCCGGCGGCAGCACCCGGAAATGGTCGGCGGCGGCCATGGCGCCGCCCGCGCCTGCGGCCAGCAGCTCCTCGAGCTGGTCGCGGTACTGGGCGAGGTGCGCCAGGCGCAGCGCCCGGGGGCCGCTGCCCAGGCCCCAGGGGCCGGGCTCCCGGTGGCCGATCTCGCGCCGTACCAGGTGCATGTCCACCCAGCGCACGATGCCGTGATCCAGGGCCAGCATGGCCAGCGGGAGCACCGCCTCGGGCTGTCCCTTCAGGCTCTGGCCGAGAAAGATCTCCCGCGCCACCGCGCTGCGCCGCGCTTCCAGCTCGGTGGCGGCGCTGCCGTCGGGATAGGGGATCAGGGTCACCGCGGTGGCCTCCACCAGGGTGCCGTCACGGGTCCCGCGGCGGTCCTCCAGGCTGGTGGGATAGGCGGTCATGGGGCCGGCGCTGTATTCCACCGGCCGCAGGGCGAGCACGAACAGGCCGGTGCGATTGTAGGGCGGCGCCTTGGGCCGGCCGGCGAGGCCGAAGCCGGCGTCCAGGCGCTGCCCCTCGGGGACCGCCGCCAGGTCCACCTCCAGGTCCTCGCTGAGCAGCACCTGGGCGCCGGAGGGGGTGATGCCGTGACCCGCCTCGATCACCAGGGTGCGGGCCCGGCCGTCTGCGGCGCGTCGGCGCACGCCCAGGCCGTGGATCACGCCGAAGCCGGCGGCGCGTCCGTAGTCGGCGAGCCGCGCCAGCAGATAGCCCTGCTCGGCGTTCAGCGCCTGGGCGTCGAGAAAGCGGCCGTCGAACCAGAAGGGACGGCGCCGCCGGTCGTCCGCGATCACGGTGCCGGCGGCCTGCTCCAGTTGCGCGAGATCGATGCGCTCGCGCCGCGGCGAGGGCGAGAGCGGATCGGCGAAGGGGGTGTCGTGGTCGCTCATGGGGAATCTCCTCCAGGTCGCACGCCCAGCCAGCGCACCAGGGCGCCGAGGGGAATCACGAAAGGACGCAGGTCGTTGCGTACCGTCACCTGCTCACCGGCGCGCCGCGCCGGGGCCTGCCCGCCCGCCGGCGGGTCGGCGGGCAGCAGCAGGCGCGCCAGGAACAGGACGGCGGGATCCTGCCCGGGAAGCTGTTCCGGCAGGGGTGGCAGAGCGCCGCCGGCAGACGCCGCAGGCTCCCGCCAGGCGTCGAGGACGGCCTCGCGCAGCGCCGCCGGGTCGCCGCCGAAGTCGGGCCATTGCGGCTGCGGCAGGGGCGGCGCGGCCTCCGGCCGCAATACCAGGGAGAGCGCCATGCCGTCGCGCAGGCGCGCCGCGGTGATGCTGTCGAAGCTGTCGAAGGCATCGCTGGCGAAGGCCGGAGTGCGGCCGCGGGGACACACCACGAAGCGCGCGAACAGGTCCGCCGCCACTCCGGCGGGGGCGCCCGTCCAGAGCGCATCGGCGGGATGCCAGGCGGCCCCCAGGGCGGCCGCCGGCTGGGCCGCGTACCAGTCCTCCAGCGCCAGGCACCAGGGGCGGTCCAGTTCCATCAGCCGCCCCAGGCGGTCGAGCGCCAGGCCCGGCGCCACCACCAGGCGTTCGGCGCGTGCCGGGCCGGCCGCGTCCTCGGGGCGCGCCGGCTGGTGCTCCACCCGCAGCCCGGCCAGGGTGCCGTATCCCAGGGCATAGGCCAGGGCGCGCGCCAGGCGGCCGCGGTGATAGTCCTGCTCGGCCTGGAAGTCCTCCGCGCCCAGCATCACGCCGGTGGCGTAATGGACCCGGTCCGGGCCCTCCAGGCGGGGCAGGGTGTCGTCTTCGGTGGCCATCTTCTCCTCCTCCCTCGGCTGCCGGGCTCAGCGCCGGATCGGCGGCCGGAACAGGTCGCCGGGCAGCGGCCCCAGGCGGTTGCGCACCACGATCACCTCGATCTGCGCCGGGCGGCTTCGGTTGCCGCTCTCGTCCTCGACCACCAGCTCGAAGCGGTGGCGGCCCACCGGCAGGGTGCCCGCCACCGCGATCCGCGGGCGGCGGGTGGTGAAGCGCCGGCGCCGGCTTCATCCTCAGCGGCGAGAAGTCGGTCGATCTCGGCGGCGGCAAG
>CAZVIG010000419.1:0-2463 GCA_964627395.1 uncultured Sedimenticola sp. | reverse complement strand
CGGAGAACTTGTTGATGATGCCGCGCAGGCGCCAGGGATCGGCGAACTCGGCGTCTTCCTCACGCAGATGCAGGGTGATGCGGGTGCCGCGCTGCGGCTTCTCGATGGTCTCAATGGTGTAGCTGCCCTCGCCGCTGGACTCCCAGCGCACCCCCTGGTCGGCCGGCAGGCCGGCGCGGCGCGTCTCCAGAGTCACCCGGTCGGCGACGATGAAGGCGGAGTAGAAGCCCACCCCGAACTGGCCGATCAGGGCGCTGTCCTTGGCCTGGTCGCCGGAGAGCTGCTCCAGGAACTTGCGGGTCCCCGAGCTGGCGATGCTGCCGATCAGCTCCACCACCTCGTCGCGGCTCATGCCGATGCCGTTGTCGTCGATGGTGATGGTGCGCGCATCGCGGTCCACCTCGATGCGGATCCGCAGATTGGGGTCGTCCTCGTAGAGGGCGTCGTTGCTCAGGGCCTCGAAGCGCAGCTTCTCGGCGGCGTCCGAGGCGTTGGAGATCAGTTCGCGCAGGAAGATCTCCTTGTTGGAATAGAGGGAACGGATCACCAGGTTCAGTACCTGGCTCACCTCCGCCTGGAATTCGCGGGTTTCCTTCTGTGCAGTGGCAGTCATGGAGGCCTCTCTCCTGTTGGACCGATGATGCGCGCCAATATGGTGGCCGGCGGGAGCGATTTCAAGACGTCCACCGAATGGCCCGGGCTCACGTCAGCCAGACCTCCAACCCTTTGATGGACATGGCATGGCGACACTTCGATGACGGGGTCCTGTCGGATGGCGTTTTTATGTTGAAATACGGGCACGCAGACGAACGGAGTTCCCGATGCCGATCCAGGAGATCCCCACCACCCCCTTCGACGACCAGAAACCCGGCACCTCCGGCCTGCGCAAGCGGGTCACGGTGTTCCAGCAGCCCCACTACCTGGAGAACTTCGTTCAGTCGGTGTTCGACACCCAGGCGGGGCTGCGCGGCGGCACCCTGGTGCTGGGGGGCGACGGACGATACTACAACCGCCACGCCATCCAGGTGATCCTGCGCATGGCGGCGGCCAACGGGGTGGCGCGCTGCCTGGTGGGCCAGGGGGGTATCCTCTCCACCCCCGCCGCCTCCTGCGTGATCCGCAAGCACCGCGCCCAGGGCGGGCTGATCCTCTCCGCCAGCCACAACCCCGGCGGGCCGGACGGCGACTTCGGCATCAAGTTCAACATCGACAACGGCGGCCCCGCGCCCGAGAAGGTCACCGAGGCGATCTACCGGCGCACCCTGGAGATAGATCGCTACCGGATCCTGACCGCCGACGACATCGACATCGACCGCATCGGCGAGGTGGCCCTGGGCGGAATGCAGGTGGTGGTGATCGACCCGGTGGCCGACTATGCCGAGCTGATGGAGCAACAGTTCGACTTTGATGCCATATCCGAGCTGCTGCGGGGCGACTTCCGCATGGCCTTCGACGCCATGCACGCGGTCACCGGGCCCTATGCGCACCGCATCCTCGAGGAGCGTCTGGAGGCGCCCGCCGGCACCGTGATCAACGGCACCCCGCTGGAGGACTTCGGCGGCGGCCATCCCGACCCCAACCTCACCCATGCGGCGGATCTGGTCGCCCATACCCGCGGGCCCGGGGGGCTGGACTTCGCCGCCGCCTCGGACGGAGATGGCGACCGCAACATGATCCTGGGACGCGACATCTTCGTCACCCCCAGCGACAGCCTGGCGATCCTGGCGGCCAATGCCACGATGTTCCCGCCCTGGCGCGAGGGCATCCCCGGGGTCGCCCGCTCCATGCCCACCAGCCAGGCGGTGGACCGGGTCGCGGCGCGGCTGGGCATCGCCTGCTACGAGACCCCCACCGGCTGGAAGTTCTTCGGCAACCTGCTGGACGCCGGGCGGATCGCCTTCTGCGGCGAGGAGAGCTTCGGCACCGGCTCCTCGCATGTGCGCGAGAAGGACGGCCTGTGGGCGGTACTGGCCTGGCTCAATCTGCTCGCCGCGCGGCGCCAGCCGGTGCGCGAACTGGTGCGCGCGCACTGGGCCGAGTACGGTCGCAACTACTACTCGCGCCACGACTACGAGGCGGTGGACAAGGCCGCCGCCGAGGCGCTGATGGAAGGACTGCGCGCGCGCCTGCCGGAACTGGCCGGCACCCGCCTGGCCGGGCGCCGCGTCCAACTGGCCGATGACTTCAGCTACACCGATCCCATCGACGGCTCGGTGGCCGAACACCAGGGCATCCGCATCCTGTTCGAGGACGGGGCGCGGATGGTGTTCCGGCTCTCGGGCACCGGCACCGTGGGCGCCACCCTGCGGCTGTATCTGGAGGCGCTGGAGACCGACCCCACGGCCCAGTGCCAGGACCCGCAGCAGGCCCTGTCCGACCTCATCGCGGCCGCCGACGAACTGGCCGGCATCCGCCACCACACGGGGCGCGAGCGGCCGGATGTGATCACCTGATCAGTAGCCC
>CAZVIG010000418.1:0-2474 GCA_964627395.1 uncultured Sedimenticola sp. | reverse complement strand
ATCGACCGCATCAAGGAGATCCACGCCCGCATCCCCGACACCCACCTGGTGATGCACGGCTCCTCCTCGGTGCCCCAGGACTGGCTGAAGATCATCAACGAGTACGGCGGCGACATGGGCGAGACCTATGGCGTGCCGGTCGAGGAGATCGTCGAGGGCATCAAGCACGGGGTGCGCAAGGTCAACATCGACACCGACCTGCGCATGGCCTCCACCGGCGCCATCCGCAAGCACCTCAAGGAGAACCCCTCCAACTTCGACCCGCGTAAGTTCCTGGCCGCCGCCACCGAGGCCATGAAGCAGATCTGCAAGGATCGTTACGAGGCCTTCGGCACCGCCGGCAATGCCTCCAAGATCAAGCCGATCTCGCTGGAGGACATGGTCAAGCGCTATGAGAGCGGCGAGCTGAACCCCAAGGTCAACTGATCCGGGGTCACCGACCCGAGACGGGTTCGAGAGGGGCGCTTCGGCGCCCCTTTTTGCATTTGGCGGTCACAGGCAAACAAGGGGTGGCTCGTCCATGCGCAGCAACTGCTGGCGCAGGTCGTTGAGGTGGTCCTCCCAATAGCTGCGTTCCGCCAGCCAGGGAAAGGCGCGCGGGAAGGCGGGGTCGTCCCAGCGGCGGCACAGCCAGCCGCTGTAGTGGACCAGACGCAGCGCGCGCAGGGGCTCGATCAGGGCCAGCTCGCGCGGGTCGAAGTCGCAGAAGGTGCGGTAGCCCTCCAGCACGGCGTCCAGTTGCAGGGTCATCTCCCGACGCTCGCCGCCGAGCAGCATCCACAGGTCCTGGATCGCCGGGCCCTGCAGGCAATCGTCCATGTCCACGAAATGGGGGCCGGCCTCGGTCCAGAGGATGTTGCCGGGGTGGCAGTCGCCGTGCAGACGCAGGCGCACCGGATTCACCGCCTCCAGGGCCTGCGCCACCTGCGCCAGCACCGCTTCGGACACCTCGGCATAGGGGGCCTGGAGATCGGCCGGCAGCAGCGGGCTCTCCAGCACCGCGGCGCGTGCGGGGTGGCCGTAGGTCGCCAGGTCGAGGGTGGGGCGGTGAGCGAAGGGCCGTGCCTGGCCGGCGCGGTGGATGCGTCCCAGAAAACGGCCGATCCATTCGAGCTGATCCAGATCGCCCGGTTCCGGGGCGCGCCCTCCACGCCGCGGAAACAGGGCGAAGCGGAAGCCGGCGTGCTCCAGCAGGGTGCGTCCCTCGAAGGCGAGCGGCGCCACTACCGGGATCTCGGCGGCGGCCAGCTCGGCGCTGAAAGCGTGTTCTTCGAGAATGGCCTGATCGCTCCAGCGGCCGGGGCGGTAGAACTTGGCGACCACCGGATCGGCGTCCTCGATGCCCACCTGGAAGACCCGGTTCTCATAGCTGTTCAGGGCCAGCACCTGGCCGCTGGGCAGCAGGCCGGTGGATTCCACGGCGTCCAGGATACGGTCCGGGGTGAGGCGGTCGTAGGGATGGCTCATCCCAGGAGCTGCTTCAGGCGGCGCAGGTCGAAACCGTCGATGCGCCGGTCGCCCACCAGCAGCACCGGCACCCCGCGCGCGCCGAGGCGCTGGAATTCCCGCGCGGCGCGCCGGTCGCGCTCCACGTCCAGCTCGCGGAAGGTCAGGCCGCGGGCCCGCAGCCATTCCCGCAGCCGGCGGCAGTGGATGCAGCCGCGGGTGCCGTAGAGGGTGATGCGCGGGGCCTTGCCGCGGGAAGGTCGCATGGCCTCAGTGCCCGGTAAGCAGGCGTTCCGCCTCGCGGTACTTCTCGGCGGTCTTGCGGATGATCTCCGGCGGCAGCTCCGGCCCGGGCGGGGTCTTGTCCCAGTCCAGGGTCTCCAGGTAATCGCGCACGAACTGCTTGTCGAAGCTGGGCGGGCTGATGCCGGGCCGGTACTGGTCGGCGGGCCAGAAGCGGGAGGAATCGGGGGTCAGCACCTCGTCGATCAGGTGCAGCCGGCCCGCCTCGTCGAGTCCGAACTCGAACTTGGTATCGGCGATGATGATGCCCCGCTCCAGGGCGTAGGCGGCGGCCTCGCTGTAGATGCGCAGGCTGATGTCGCGCACCTGCTCGGCCAGCTCCCGGCCCAGCAGCTCCACCGTGGCCTCGAAGGCGATGTTCTCGTCGTGCTCGCCCACCGCGGCCTTGGTGGAGGGGGTGTAGATGGGCTGCGGCAGCCGGTCCGCGAGTTGCAGGCCCGGCGGCAGGGCGATGCCGCACACCGCCCCGCTGGCCTGGTAGTCCTTCCAGCCGGAGCCGATCAGATAGCCGCGCACGATCGCCTCCACCGGCAGGGGCTTCAGGCGGCGCACCGTCATCAGGCGGTCGCCCAGCGACTCGCGCAGCGCCGCGTCGGGGATCAGGCGCTCGATGTCCATCTCCACCAGATGGTTGGGCACCAGCGCCTCGGTACGGCGGAACCAGAACTTGGCCACCCGGGTCAGCACCTCGCCCTTGCCGGGGATGGGCTGTGGCAGCACCACGT
>CAZVIG010000417.1:0-2476 GCA_964627395.1 uncultured Sedimenticola sp. | reverse complement strand
TCGAAGAAGTAGCGCCGGTTGTAGAGCCGGGTCAGATAGTCGCGGCTGGCGGCATCGCGCGCCTCGGCGATGTAGTGCAGCATGTCCAGGTTCTGGTCGATGCGGCAGTACAGCTCCTCGATCTCGAACGGCTTGGCCAGGAAGTCGTTGGCGCCGGACTTGAGAAAGCGCGGCAGCAGCCCCTCCTCCTCGGCGCCCGAGAGGGCGATCACCGCCAGCTCGTCGGCGCTGCGCAGGCGCCGCAACTGCTCCACCATCTGCAGCCCGGTCATGCGCGGCATCTGGTGGTCGGTGAGCACCAGGCGGATCTCCGGATGAGCGCGCAGCATCGACAACCCCTCCAGGCCGTCGCGCGCCTGGCAGGTCCGGTAGCCGTGGTTGTGCAGCAGGGTGCAGAGATAGTCGCGCTGCGCCGCGGAGTCGTCCACCACCAGTACTCGGTGCTCCCGATGCCACCACAGGCGCTCCACCAGGCGCGCCACATTGCCCACCCCGCCCATGTAGCCCTTGCTGATGTAGTCGGCGATGTTCTGTCGGAACAGGGCCTTGCGGCGCTCCGGGTCGGCCGAGCCGGTGAGGATGATCACCGGGATCCCGTGTTCCTGCACCAGCGCCACCACCTCGCCGTCGGGGGCGTCGGGCAGGTTCAGGTCCAGCACCGCCACGAACAGCTCTCCGGCATGCGCCGCCAGCAGCTCGCGGGTCTCGGCCAGGGTCTCGGCGAGCAGGGGCTGCAGTCCCTCCACGGCGCCGATGCTCGCCGCCAGCAGCGAGGCGATGGCGCGGCTGTCCTCCACGATGAGCACCTTGTTCCCCGTCGGGGGCGCAACCTTTTCTGCTGTCACGGAGTCACCTGCGGGTCGGTTCCGTTGCACGGGCAGGGAATGGGCCCGCGTTTCCCTTGGCGGCCGGCGTCTCACATCCTTGAGCGGCTTCCCACGCCACGCACCCCGCAGCGATGCAACGAAACGTCGCCTCTGCCACGGAACGTTGTAACGAAACGTTGAACCCACCCTCACCCAGGGGCCAAAACACTTTTATAATCCGCTACTTACGGCATGGCACAAATCCTGCTAGGAGATAGACAGAAAACCCTTTCTCCAAGAGGAATGCCGAGATGTTCAGCAACACCGCCACCCTGCCGCTTTCGCCGGCCCCGGCGCGCGAGGCCCCCGCCTCCCGCGAGGCCCGCTTCAACGATCTGGCCGCCCGCTACATGGACGACCTCTACCGCTATGCCCGCTGGCTCACCCACGACCCCGCGGTGGCCGACGATCTGGTGCAGGAGACCATGGTGCGGGCCTGGCGCAACCTGGACCGGCTGCAGGACCCCAAGGCCGCCAAGAGCTGGCTGATCACCATCCTGCGCCGCGAGAACGCGCGTCGCTTCGAGCGCAAGCAGCACCAGTACAGCGACATCCCCAGCGGCGAGCTGCCGGCGCAGCGCACCGAATACGACACCTCCACCGAGGCCTTCGCCCTGCGCCGCGCCCTGGAGCGGCTGCCGGAGAAGTACCGCGAGCCGCTGCTGCTGCAGATCATCCACGGCTATTCGCAGAAGGAGATCGCGGCCCAGCTCGGCATCAGCCCTGCCGGCGTGGGCACCCGGCTGTTCCGCGCGCGGGAGAAACTGCGCGAGATGCTCGACGAGGCGGCCTGATCCCTGTACCGCGCGCAGGCCGTTTTCGACGGCCTGCCTTCTCAGCCGGCGCCGCCTCCCTCCACCGCCTTGCGCGCCCGCTTGAGGAATACGCGCATCTCCTTGGCGGCCTGGATGTCGCCGCGCCCCTCGGCCACCTCGATGCCCCGCTCGAACACCGCCACCGCCTCCAACGGGCGGCCCGCATCGGCGAGGGTGCGGCCGAGGATCTTCCAGGCGGCAGAGTATTCGGGATCGTGCGCCAGGGCGGCGCGCAGGTGATGTTCCGCCTCGTCGTAACGTTCCCGCTTGTAGTACTCGTTACCGAGGCTGAAGCGCAGCAGGACATTGTCCTGCCCCTCGTCGTAGAGCTTCAGCAGGCTTTGCAGCATGTCCATGACGTGAATCTTCCCCCTCAGTCGACCAGATAGGTGCTGCCGTGCAGCCCCGCCTTCAGTTCGCGCAGCCAGGCGTCGGCGGCGCGCGGCGCCACCCCCTGCTCGCGCAGCTTGTGGCGGTAGCGCTCCAGCATCTGCCGCGGCTCGAAATGGACATAGCGCAGCAGCTCGTCGGCGGTGTCGCCCCGCTCCGGCTCCAGGAAGCGCCAGCCGCCCTGGCCGTCCAGCTCGATGTTCACCGCGTCGGTATCGCCGAACAGATTGTGCATGTCGCCCAGTATCTCCTGATAGGCCCCCACCAGGAAGATGCCCAGCAGATAGGGCCGTCCGTCGTCGGGGTGCAGCTTGAGGGTGGGTTCCACCCCGTCCTGATCCACATAGTGGCGGATGCAGCCGTCCGAGTCGCAGGTGAGATCGTGCACCAGGGCGGCGCGCGCCG
>CAZVIG010000416.1:0-2480 GCA_964627395.1 uncultured Sedimenticola sp. | reverse complement strand
CGGGGGTGGACCTGATGACCGCCTTCAGCGCGGTGATGGCCTGTCTCAACAACCTGGGGCCGGGCCTGGAGCAGGTGGGGCCGCACTATGCCGACATGCCGGAGCTGGGCAAGGGCATCCTGGTGTTCGCCATGCTGCTGGGACGGCTCGAGATCTTCACCCTGCTGGTGCTGCTCACCCCGGCCTTCTGGCGCGACTGAGCCAGGGGTCCGCCTTCGCGTGCGGCTCGAGGAGGCGCGGGCCGGCTACTCCGGTGGCTCGCCGTCGAGCAGCGCCTGCTGGCGTTCGATGAACACCTGGGTGGCGTCGTAGCCCTGCAGCGACAGCAGGTGGGCGCGCACCGCGGCCTCCACCAGGATCGCCAGGTTGCGGCCCGGGGCCACCGGGATGGTGACCTGGGGGATGGGCATGCCCAGCACCTCGCGCGTCTCCTCGCGGGTGGCGAGGCGTTCCATGCGCGCCAGCTCCTGTTCGCTCATCGGCTGCAGGTGGACGATCAGGCGCAGGTATTTGTTGTGCTTGATGGCGTTGTCGCCGAACATGGCGCGGATGTTGAGCACTCCCAGGCCGCGCACCTCCAGGAAGTCGCGCAGCAGCGGCGGGCAGGTGCCGCTGACGATGTCCGGGGCGATGCGCGAGAATTCCGGGGCGTCGTCGGCCACCAGCCGGTTGCCGCGGCTGATCAGCTCCAGCGCCAGCTCGCTCTTGCCCACCGCCGGGTCGCCGGTGATCAGCACCCCCATCCCCAGCACCTCCATGAAGACCCCGTGCAGGGTGGTCTTCTCCGACAGGTTGAGGGCGGCGTAGTACTGCAGGTTGTCCAGGATCGGCTTGTCCGGCAGCGGGGTGGCGAAGAGGGCGATCTCCCGCGCCTCGGCCAGCTCGCGCAGGTGCGGCTCGGCGGGCACCCCGTCCACCAGCACCACCGCGCGGGTGGGCTCGCGGAACAGCCGCTCCAGGGCCTGCTCGTGGTCGACGTGGGGCGATTCCAGGTAGGCCTGCTCGGCGCGGCCGATCACCTGGATGCGGTTGGGATGGATGTAGGTGAGGGGCCCGGCGATGATGTAGCTGGCCGGGTCCAGGCGTTCGTCCAGGAGGGGCTTGTCCAGACCCTTCTCGCCGGCGAGCAGGGTGAGCTGCAGCTTGTCGCGCAGGGCCTCGTAGAGGTCCCGCAGGCGGACGCTATGCGGCATGGTGGGTGATGCGGCGCGCCAGCAGGTCGTAGGCCTGGTGCGCGTCCGCCTGGCGGAGCTGGCGGCGCAGCGCGGCGTCGTTGAACAGGCGCGCCAGTTCGGCCAGCAGCTGCAGATGGGCCTCGGTGGCTTCCTCGGGCACCAGCAGGGCGAACACCAGGTCCACCGGCTGGCCGTCCAGGCTGTCGAAATCCACCGGCTCGGCCAGGCGCAGGAATGCGCCGCGGGTGTGGTGGATGTCGGGCATGCGTGCGTGCGGCAGGGCCACGCCGCCGGACAGCCCCGTGCTGCCCAGACGCTCGCGCTCCAGCAGGCGTTCGAAGATGCGCTCGCTCAGCTCGGGATCCTGCGGCGCCAGCAACTGGGCCGCGTGTTCCAGCACCCGCTTCTTGCTGGGCGAGTCGTCGTCGATGCGGATGGCATCCGGTGCGAGGAGGTCGGCGTTGGGCATGGGGCTGTCCGGTGACGCTCAGCCGGAGATCTCGGCCGCCTCGGCCGGCTCGGGCTGGTGGTTGTGGCCGCGGTGGTTCTTGAGCTTTTCCTTGTGCTTGATGACCTGGCGGTCGAGCTTGTCCACCAGGGCGTCGATGGCGGCGTACATGTCCTCGTTCACCGCCTCGGCGAACAGGTCGGCGCCGGATACGTGCATGGTGGCCTCGGCCTTCTGCTGCAGCTTTTCGACGCTGAGAATGACGTGGACGTTGGTGACGTGATCGAAATGGCGGGTCAGCCTCGAGAACTTCTCCTGGACGTAGTTGCGCATCGAGTCGGTGATTTCGACATGGTGGCCGGTCAGGTTCAGTTGCATGCTGTTCTCCTTGGTTGGTGCGCCTAGGCGAGGCGCTTGCGCTCGTTCGACGGGGGGATTCCCATCGATTCACGGTACTTGGCGACGGTGCGTCGCGCGACCTTGATCCCCTGCTCGGCGAGCAGGTTCGCAATCTTGTTGTCCGACAGCGGCTTGCCCGGCGGCTCGGCGGCCACCAGCTTGCGGATCACGGCGCGGATGGCGGTGGCGGAGGCCTCGCCGCCGCTGTCGGTGCTGACGTGACTGGAGAAGAAGTACTTGAACTCGAAGGTGCCGCGCGGGGTGTGCATGTACTTCTGGGTGGTGACCCGCGAGATGGTGGACTCGTGCATCTCCACCTTCTCGGCGATGTCGCGCAGCACCAGGGGCTTCATCGCCTCCTCGCCGTATTCGAAGAAGCCCTGCTGGTATTCCACGATGGCGGTGGCCACCTTGAGCAGGGTCTCGTTGCGGCTCTGCAGGCTCTTGATGAACCAGCG
>CAZVIG010000415.1:0-2486 GCA_964627395.1 uncultured Sedimenticola sp. | reverse complement strand
AGGTTGTTGAGACAGGCCATCACCGCGCTGAAGGCGGTCATCAGGTCCACCCCCGCCGCGGCCAGCGCCAGATACATCACGGTGAAGCTGGCGACATACAGGGCGAAGAAGCCCCACACCGCCTCGATCACCCGCGGCGCCACCACCTTGTCGCCGAGGCGCACCGGGATTTGCGCGCTGGGGTGGATCAGGCGCTTGATCTCGCGCGCCCCCTGCTTGATCAGCAGCAGCACCCGGATCACCTTCATGCCGCCGCCGGTGGAGCCGGCGCAGCCGCCGGCGGTACTGGCGAACAGCAGCAGGATCACCAGGAAGCCGGGCCAGACGTGCCAGGGGTCGGTGGTGAAGCCGGTGGTGGTGCCGATGGACACCGCATGGAACAGGCCGCGGCGCAGCGCCTCCTGCCAGCTCGGGTAGGTGCCGCTGAGATACAGCCCGAGCACCGTGAGCAGGCTCACCAGGGCCAGCAGGAAGACGTAGAAGCGCAGCTCCGGATCGCGCCAGTAGGCGCCCGGGTGACGCCCACGCCAGGCCAGGAAGTGCAGCGAGAAGTTGATGCCGGCCAGAAACATGAACAGGATCGCCACCCCGTCCACCAGGGGGCTGTCGAAGTGCCCCAGGCTGGCGTCGTGGGTGGAGAAGCCGCCGATGGCGACCGTGGAGAAGGCATGCCCCAGGGCGTCGAAGGGCGTCATGCCGGCGCCCCAGTAGGCCAGGCCGCAGGCCAGGGTCAGGCCCAGGTAGATGTACCACAGCGCCTTGGCGGTCTCCGCCAGGCGCGGGGTGAGTTTGTTGTCCTTCATCGGCCCCGGCGTCTCGGCGCGGTAGAGCTGCATGCCGCCGATGCCCAGCATGGGCAGCACCGCCACCGCCAGCACCACGATGCCCATGCCGCCCAGCCACTGAAGCTGCTGGCGGTAGTAGAGGATCGAGGGCGGCAGATCGTCGAGGCCGACGATCACGGTGGCGCCGGTGGTGGTGAGCCCGGAGGCGGATTCGAAGACGGCGTCCACCAGGCCCAGGTGGGGATGGTGGGCGAGCACGAAGGGGATGGCGCCGATCAGGGTGAGCACCGTCCAGAACATCACCACCACCACGAAGCCGTCGCGCACCCGCAGCTCGCGCTGCTCGCCGGCCACCGGCAGCCAGATCGCCAGGCCGCCGCCGAGGATCAGCGCCAGGGCGGTGGCGAAGGCGGGCAGGGCGCCATCGTCTGCGATCCAGGCGACCGCCACCGGCGGCACCAGGGTGACGCTGAACAGCATCAGCAGGATGCCGAGGATCCGCTGCACCGATTTCAGGTTCATGGGATCAGAGGAAGGTGATGTCCACCGCGAACAGCCGCTCCACCTCGTGGATGCGGCGCTTGTCCATGAGGAACAGAATCACGTGGTCCTCGGACTCGATGACGGTGTCGTGGTGGGCGATGATCACCTGGTCGCCGCGCACGATGGCGCCGATGTTGGTGCCCTTGGGCAGCTTGATGTCCTCCACCGCACGGCCCACCACGCGCGAGGTCTTGCGGTCGCCGTGCGCCACCGCCTCGATCGCCTCCGCCGCGCCGCGCCGCAGCGAGTGCACCACCACCACGTCGCCGCGCCGCACATGGGTGAGCAGCGAGCCGATGGTGGCATGCTGCGGCGAGATGGCGATGTCGATCACGTCCGACTGCACCAGGTCCACATAGGCGGCGCGGTTGATCAGCGCCATCACTTTGCGCGCGCCGAGGCGCTTGGCCAGCATCGCCGAGAGGATGTTGGCCTCGTCGTCGTTGGTGACCGCGCAGAAGACGTCGGTCTCCTCGATGTTCTCCTCCAGCAGCAGGTTCTCGTCCGCGGCGTCGCCCTGCAGCACGATGGTATGGCGCAGCGCCTCGGCCACCTCGGCGACGCGCTCCGGGTCGCGCTCGATCAGTTTCACCCGGTAGTCGGCCTCCAGCGCCTGCGCCAGACGCCGCCCGATGTTGCCGCCGCCGGCGAACATCAGCCGCCGGAAGGGCTTCTCGGACCGGCGCAGGGTCTTGAGCACCGCCTGGATGTTCTCCGCCGCGGCGAGGAAGAACACCTCGTCGTCGGCCTCGATCACGGTGTTGCCGTGCGGCTCGATGGCGCGCCCCTTGCGGTAGATGGCCGCGATGCGCGCCTCGCCGCCCTTCAGCCACTCGTTGAGGTCGCGGATCTCGTGCCCCACCAGGGGGCCGCCGTAGTAGGCGCGCACCGCCACCAGGCGCACCCGGCCGCCGGCGAAGTCCAACACCTGCAGCGCGCCGGGATGCTCCACCAGGCGCATGATGTAGTCGGTGACCAGTTGCTCGGGGCTGATCAGCACGTCGATGGGCAGCGCCCCCTGGGAGAACAGGGCCGGGTGCCGCAGATACTCGGGGGCGCGTACCCGGGCGATCTTGCGCGGGGTGTGGAACAGGGTCCAGGCCGCCTGGCAGGCCACCATGTTGACCTCGTCGCTGTTGGTCACCGCGATCAGCATGT
>CAZVIG010000414.1:0-2499 GCA_964627395.1 uncultured Sedimenticola sp. | reverse complement strand
GGTTGTTCTGGTCCATGAACTGGGAGAGCTGGCTGGAGCCGAAGAACTCCTTGATCGCCGCCGAGACCGGCTTGGCGTTGATCATCTCCTGGGGCATCAGGCCCTCGGACTCGGCCAGGCTGAGACGCTCCTTGACCGCGCGCTCCACGCGCACCAGGCCGATACGGAACTGGTTCTCCGCCATCTCGCCTACGCAGCGCACGCGGCGGTTGCCCAGGTGGTCGATGTCGTCCACGGTGCCTTTGCCGTTGCGGATCTCCACCAGGGTCTTGAGCACGTCCAGGATGTCGGACATCTCGCCGCACTGCTCCACCAGCGCCTTGGCCTGCTCGTCGTCGCGGGCGCCGAAGTATTTGTGGTCGTAGAGCACGCCGGGACCTTCGGCGCTCTCACGGCCGAGGCGGCGGTTGAACTTCATGCGGCCCACCGCGGAGAGGTCGTAGCGGTCCGGGGTGAAGAACAGGTTGTGGAACAGGTTCTGGGCCGCCTCCTTGGTGGGCGGCTCGCCCGGGCGCATCATGCGGTAGATCTCCACCATCGCCTCCAGGGCGTTGGTGGTGGGGTCGATGCGCAGGGTCTCGGAGATGTAGGGCCCGTGATCCAGATCGTTGGTGAAGAGGGTGTCGATCTCCTCGATGCCCTTGGCGATCAGGGTCTCGAGCAGCTCCTCGGTGATCTCGTCGTTGGCCGCGGCGATCAGCTCGCCGGTCTCGGTATCGACCACGTTGTGCGCCAGGGTCTTGCCCACCAGGTACTCGCGCGGCACCTCCAGCTTCTTGATGCCGGCCTTCTCGAGCTGCTTGATGTGGCGCGCGGTGATGCGCTTGCCGGTCTCGACGATGACCTCCTTCTTGGCCTTGATGTCGAAGGTGGCCAGCTCGCCGCGCAGGCGCGCGGGCACCAGGTCGAGCTGGATCTTCTTCTCGCCCAGGGTGAAGTGGTCGGTCTCGAAGAAGGTGTCCAGGATCTCCTGGGTGTCGTAGCCCAGGGCGCGCAGCAGGATGGTCGCCGGCAGCTTGCGGCGGCGGTCGATGCGCACGTACACCAGATCCTTGGGATCGAACTCGAAGTCCAGCCAGGAACCGCGATAGGGGATCACCCGCGCCGAGAACAGCAGCTTGCCGGAGGAGTGGGTCTTGCCCTTGTCGTGGTCGAAGAACACGCCCGGCGAGCGGTGGAGCTGGGAGACGATGACCCGCTCGGTGCCGTTGATGATGAAGGTGCCGTTCTCGGTCATGAGCGGCATCTCGCCCATGTAGATTTCCTGCTCCTTGATGTCCTTGACCTGCTTGGCGCCGGCCGGGGCGTCCTTGTCGTAGATCACCAGGCGCACCAGCACCCGCAGGGGCGCGGCATAGGTGGCGCCGCGGAGCTGGCATTCGCGCACGTCGAACACCGGCTCGCCGAGGCGGTAATGCACGTACTCGAGCGCGGCATTACCGGAATAACTCACGATGGGGAAGACGGACTGAAACGCCGCGTGCAGGCCCTGCGGAGCGCGCTCGTCGGGAGCGACATCGGCCTGCAGGAAGTGGCGGTAGGACTCGATCTGGGTAGCCAGCAGGAACGGCACGTCCAGGATGCTCGGCCGCTTGCCGAAGTCTTTGCGGATACGTTTCTTCTCGGTGAACGAATAGGCCATGCTTGCCTTCCCTCATCTCTAACGCTGAAACACGCCCGGCGGGCCGGCTTTTGGCCGACTCCCGGACACGGGCGGGACGGAACTGCCCTGCCCTGCAGAACGACGCACAAACGGGAAAAGGCCGGCCGCCCTGAGGCAGCCAGCCTGATCCCGTCTGAGGTCGACTACGCCCAAGCCTTACTTGACTTCGACGGTAGCACCAGCCTCTTCCAGGGCCTTCTTGGCCTCTTCGGCCTCTTCCTTCGACACGCCCTCCTTGAGGGTGGTCGGCGCGCCTTCCACGGCCTCCTTGGCCTCTTTCAGGCCCAGGCCGGTGATGCCGCGAACGGCCTTGATGACCGCGACCTTGTTGTCGCCGAAGCCGGTCAGGACCACGTCGAACTCGGTCTTCTCGGCGGCGGACTCGCCGCCCTCGCCACCGGCTCCCGGCGCGGCGACGGCCACCGCGGCCGCGGCGGTCACGCCGAACTTCTCTTCCATGGCCTCGATCAGCTCAACAACCTCCATCACGGACATGTTGGCAATGGCTTCCAGGATTTCGTCTTTGGACATCGTACACTCCAGTTAAAAGTCTTTGCTCGATAGGGGGTTGGACATCGCCTGCGATCAGGCGGCGTCCTTTGCGTCGCGAACTGCTGCAAGGGTGCGGACCAGCTTGCCCGGAACCTCGTTCAGGGTCTGCGCCAGCTTGGTGATCGGTGCCTGCATGACCGACATCAGCATGGAGATCGCCTGATCGTAAGTGGGCATCTTCGCCAGCACGTCGAGCTGCGAGGCGTCCAGTTTCTTGCCACCGATGGCAAGCATGGTCACCTTCAGATTCTCGTGCTCCTTGGCGAAGTCCTTGATCACACGCC
>CAZVIG010000413.1:0-2522 GCA_964627395.1 uncultured Sedimenticola sp. | reverse complement strand
GACCAGGGCCGGGAGCGTCAGGCGGGGAGCGGGGGCGGGGGCGGTGCCCATCCTGCAGTGGCCGGAGCGGCCCGCGCACCGCGGCGGCGGCAGCGACATCGGCGGGTCGAAGGCGGGCTGCGCCTCCAACAGCTCGTGCAGGCGGCCATAGGCCTCGCGCGCCGAGAGGAAGCTCTTCCAGGAGCCGATCATGTGATCCACCGGCGCCAGGGCCCGGCCGAGCAGCAGCGAGCCGGCGATCAGCAGGCCGCCGCTGATCTCGCCCTGGATGGCGAGGTAGGCGCCCACCCCCAGCATCAGCGACTGCATCATCATACGGAAGGTCTTGGAGGAGGTAGCCACCAGGCCGCCCTTGCGGCTGGCTTTGGTCTGCAGGGCCAGCAGCTCGTCCTGGCGGCTCTGCCAGCGCTCGCGCAGCCGCGGCAGCATACCCATCGCCTCCACCACCTCGCTGTTGCGCAGGTTGCGCTGGGTGTCCTGGTTGTTCTGGATGTTGAGCTTGTTGGCCTCCTTGAGGTGGTCGCGGGTCACCCGCTCGTTGGCGATCGCCAGGGCGATCAGCACCACCGCGGCGAATAGCCCCACCGCGCCCATCAATGGATGGAACATGAACAGCAGCCCCAGATAGATGGGCAGCCAGGGCGAGTCGAAGAGGGTGATCAGCGCCGCGCCGCCGAGGAACTGGCGCAGGGTGAGCAGGTCGTTCAGCGGTTGGGTGGTGGCCAGTTGTCCGCCCGAGGCAAGGGTCTGGCCGAACAGGGATTCGAACACCCGCGGCCCGAGCATTTTCTCCAGCCGCGCGCCGGTGACGATCAGCACCTGGGAGCGCACCCATTCCAGGGCGCCCAGCACCAGGAACAGAAACACCAGCAGCAGGGTGAGCATCAGGAGGGTCGACTCGCTGTTGCTGGCGAGCACCCGGTCGTACACCTCGCGCATGTAGAGGATGGGCGCCAGCATCAGGATGTTGATGAAGAAGCTGAACACCCCGGTGGAGATGAAGGAGCTGCGCGATACCGCCAGCGCCTGGCGCAGTTCCGGCTGGTCGATGGAGCCCTGGCCGCTCATGAGTGGGACGCCCTGCGTACTGGGGGGGAGGAGCGGGGAGGCATGGGCAAGGCATCCGCATACGCCGGCGCTGCCGCGTCGCCGGATTCCTCGCCCCCGGTCATTCCCCAATGGACCGGGCGCATGCCCGCCTTGTGCTTGTGCTGTCCTTCCTGCATATCCATGACGGTGGACAGTCTCCCTGACATTTGAACCCTCTAATTATTGCCGTCCGCACCTGCCCGTCAACTGTCCGTTTGTTTTACAGCTTGGCGACCGAGCGGTGGCAACCACGGACAGGGGTGGACAGCGGGTCCTGACGGATGGACAGACCATGGCGATCCACGATCCAGCCAGTGCGCCCTTTCAGTTCCCCTCGGGAAAGTCGTTCGCATCGATGTCCGTTTCTTTTACACATTGCTGGGTCGGGTATTACGGCGGCGGCTTGGGTGTCGTCATCGGGAAATGGATTCCCGAATTTTGGGGTTACGCGGGAGGAGATTCTCCAAGCGCCGGAATCATAAGGGAAAACCGTCCTCGTCACACCGGTGCGAAGGTGCGGTGCTCGGCTATGGATACTGTGAACTCCGGCACGGTTTTGGAGGCATGGCATTCATCTTGCTAGCAGTGTGGCAGGCGCCCGTCACATGGATGCGGAGGCTGTTGTTCCAGTATCTGGTACCGGCCTTCGAGCGACATGGCTTCGGAAACCACGCCATGCGGGCGGCCAGGGAATTGCGACCGGCGTTGATCGGTCGCAGCCAACAATCACAAAGCTTCAATCAATGAGGAATCGACGATGACCAAGTTCATGATGACCCTGTCGCTGATGCTGGCTGCTGGTGCGGCCTTTGCGTTGCCCGGTGCGTCGACTCAGGTGCCCACCGCCGAGATGCTGCCCATGCTGGGTGCTGGCCTGGTGGCTGCACTGGTGGCGCGTCGTCTGCGCAAGTAAGACGTCAGACTCGCAGGCACCGGGGACGGCCCTGGTGCCTGCCTTTTGGCGGATCGATTTCCTCAGCGTTGTTCCGCTCCCGATCGGTTCATTACCGAATTCTTGGCGCCAGGCCGTTGCCTGCCCTTGCTTTGATATTGGCAGACGGTGGCGTGGCCCTGCTTCCAGGCTTGATGTTGGTCTGGATGGTCGAACGTCCGAGCCGGTAGAAACCCAATTACTCCGAGGTGTCATAGGATGGCCACGATAAAGATCACGAATCCCTATCTCAGTAACAATCAGGATCAGAATTCTCCTTCCTTTATAGATGTACAGATCTCCGGAAGTGGCCAGTTGCCCAACGGCACCTACGATGCTTATTGCCTGCAGCCTTGGCTGGGGATCGAGGTCTCCCCTACCACCTACGGGAGCACCATCGAGGACGGTACGGATCCCACCGCCTACGCGAATGCCGGAGTGTTGGATGACGATGCGCCCAATGCGCCGCCCACCCAGGATCAGGTCGATCGGGTCAACTGGA
>CAZVIG010000412.1:0-2524 GCA_964627395.1 uncultured Sedimenticola sp. | reverse complement strand
CGCCTGCACGAACTGAGCGGCGGCCGCATCCTGCTCGATGGCGTCGATATCCGGGAACTCCGCCTGGCCAACCTGCGACGGCATATCGCCCTGGTGGACCAGCAGGTGATCCTGTTCAACGACAGCATCGCCAACAACATCGCCTACGGCACCGAGGCCGACCGCGAGCGCATCCGCCAGGCCGCGAAGGACGCCGGCGCGCTGGATTTCATCGAGGCCCTGCCCCAGGGCTTCGACACCCCCATCGGCGAGAACGGGGTCAAGCTCTCCGGCGGTCAGCGCCAGCGCCTGGCGATCGCGCGCGCCCTGATCACCGATGCGCGTATCCTGATCCTGGACGAGGCCACCTCGGCGCTGGACACCGAGTCCGAACGCCTGGTGCAGCAGGGTCTGGAGCGCCTGCGCGAGGGCCGCACCACTCTGGTGATCGCCCACCGCCTGTCCACGGTGCAGAAGGCCGACCGCATCCTGGTGTTCGAGCAGGGCCGGATCGTCGAGGACGGCACCCACGAGGAGCTGATGGCACGCAAGGGGGTCTACTACCGGCTCAACCAGGCGCAGTTGTTCGGGCGGGACGAGGACGCGGCTGGCGTATAATTGTCCTAAGCCCCGATCGACACGGAGCCCCGTCATGGCCAGCCGAAAACTCGCAGTGGTACGTGAAGACGCCCTGGCGCTCAGCACGGACGAACGGGCACGCCTGGCCCGCGATCTGTTGGCAAGCCTGGATGGATCGCCAGATCCCGATGCTGCCGCGGCATGGGATGAGGAAATCATTCGCCGCATCGACCAGATCGAGAACGGTGACGCCGTATTGCTCGATGGCGGTGAGACCATTGCCGCCATCCGCAGGCGAATCACCCCCACCTCGTGACCCGGGTGCGCCTGAGCAGGGAGGCCGCAGCGGAACTGGAAGAGGCGGCCCGTTGGTACGAGCTGCAATCTCCAGGCCTCGGCGGCAAGCTGCTGGATGCAGTCGAGCAGGCTCTGGACCTGCTGCAGGATGCCACGCCACCGTTGCTTTCCATGCCGGGTCCACCCGGCGCGCGAGGCGCAAAACGGATGATCCTACGGCGCTTCCCCTTTTCCATCGTGGTAATCGAGCGAAGCGGAGAACATATCGTCGTGGCATTCGCGCACCACGCCCGTCGACCGGGCTACTGGCGAGACCGTCTCCCCGAATAGCGCCAGACAGCGAGCGGCTGGATCACCGAGGAAGGCACGCCGAAGCATTCATTATCGGCGCGATCAGGTGCAGCCATCCGGTCGGGATATAGATGAGCCTGGCGTATAATCCCCACATGTCCCCCGCTACCACAGCACCATGCGCCTGACGCCCGAGCAAGCCCGCATCATTCGTGAAACCACACACGAGGTGTTCGGTCCACATGTAGCCGTGTCGCTGTTCGGATCGCGTACCAATGACGCGCTGCGCGGCGGCGATATCGACCTGCTGGTCGAGAGCGACAGGCCGATCGAAGACCGGTTCCACAAGGGCCTGGAACTGGGCGCGAAACTGGAGATGCGCCTCGGGGAGCAGCGCATCGATATCCTGGTCGTCGATCCCACAGTGCCACCTCAGCCGATTCATGAAGTGGCGCGTCGCTCCGGAGTCCCACTGTGAACCAGGACAACGATCTGCTGCGGAAGCGGTTCCTGCAAGCCCTGACCACCGTCTACAAGGAGGGACGGCACCTGCTCTACAGTCATAAGTTGCTCGCTTCCCGCGAGATAGACACCGAGTGGGTCACGCAACTGGACCAGGCTCCCATGGCCGCCGTCGAACTGGACGCCTTCGTGGCCCGATTCGGGCGCATGCAGGACACCATAGGCGAGAAACTGCTCCCCCGATGGTTGCAGCTGCTGGCCGAGACGCCTGGCAGCCAGCTCGACGTCCTGAATCGCGCCGAACGGCTGGGTGTGCTCTAAAGATGCCTCAGAATGGATCAAGGCACGACGCATGCGAAATCTTATGATCCACGAGTACATGGAAGATCCACGACAGTTTGCCCAGACGATCCGGGAGGCGCTGGCGGCGGTGCCGATGCTCGTCGAAACCTATAATCGGATTCGACAGTATTCGGCAGACCGTCTGGACCTGCCGGTCAGCCAGTTCCCTCCAGCGCTTCCGTCGAATACCGAAGCCACGTGACCGAACACCTGCAGATCTGGCGCCTGCTCGACGGCCGCCGCGGCCACCTCACCCAGGTCGAGGGACTGACCCGCGCACTGGGCGAGCGCATGCCCCTGTTTGTCCACGACATCACCATCGATTCCCGCTGGCACGGGCTGGGGCACTGGCTGACCGGACGCTTCCCCCCCGGAGAGAACCTCCCCCCACCGGACCTGATCCTGGCCGCCGGCCACGCCACCCATTTCGCCGCCCTGGCGGCCCGGCGCCGCTACGGCGGGCGCATCGTGGTGCTGATGAAACCCTCGCTGCCGCTGGGCTGGTTCGACCTCTGCCTGATCCCCGAACACGACCGGCCGCCGAGGCGGGACAATGTCATTCCCACCCGCGGCG
>CAZVIG010000411.1:0-2532 GCA_964627395.1 uncultured Sedimenticola sp. | reverse complement strand
TCGTCCACCCGGATGAAGCCCGCCTCGTCCACCGCCAGGCCGGCGCGCGCCGGCCAGTCCGGGGTGCTGGCGCTGGTGGCCCAGAGGGTGGCCTGCGCCTCCAGGGTGCGGCCGTCCGCGAGCCGCACCCAGTCCGGCCCCACCGCCGCCACCGGCTGGCCGGTCCAGACCCGCACGCCCCGCTCGCGCAACACCCGCTGGAAGCGCCGGCGCACCCCGGGGGCGTGGTCGGCGAGAATCTCGCGGTTCGCGGTGCACAGGCCGAAGCCGAGGCGGTTGGGATCGTCGCCGCGCTCGCGCAGCAGCGTCTGCAGGCGATGCTGCACCGCGAGCAGCAGCTCCACCCCGCCCGCGCCGCCGCCGGCGACCAGGATCTCGAAGGGGCCGCTACCGGCGAGCACCTGCTCCTGCAGGGCCTCCCAGCGCTCCAGGAAGCGGTCGATGGGCTTCACCGGCAGGGCATGCTGCGCCGCCCCATCGACGCCCTGGGCGCCCGGCCGCGAGCCGGTGTTGATGGAGAGCAGGTCGTAGCGCAGCGGCGGCCGGCCCGCGGCCAGCACCCGGCGGTTCTCCAGGTCCAGCCCCTCGACCTCGGCGTGGTAGAGACGCACGCCGGCGAAGCGGCACAGCCGGCGCAGGTCGATGTGGCAGTCGTCGTAGTCGTAGAATCCGGCGATCAGCCCGGGCAGCATGCCCGAGTAGGGGGTGTGGATATCCCGCGCCACCAGGGTCACGCGCAGGCCGGGTACCGGCTTCATGGCCAGGCGCCGGATCACCCCCACATGGGCATGGCCGCCCCCGACCAGCACCAGGTCCTTCGCCACGGGCGCTGTACTGCTGCGCTGCATCTGTCACCTCTGGAGAACGAAGCCTGACAATATACCGCAGACCACGTGGAAATCAGGAAATCCACCCCTTGACGAAACGCCACCGGGACTCCATGGTGCAGCACCTGTTTCCCGGTTCATTCACAACGTAAGGAGGAGCACCCATCATGGAACATCAACTGCCCGACCTGCCCTATGCCAAGGACGCCCTCGCGCCGCACATCTCGGCCGAGACCCTCGAGTTCCACCATGACAAGCACCATGCCGCCTATGTCACCAACCTGAACAAGCTGATCCCCGGCACCGAGTTCGAGAACGCCTCGCTGGAGGAGATCATCCGCAAGGCGCCCGCCGGCGGCATCTTCAACAACGGCGCCCAGGTGTGGAACCACACCTTCTACTTCAACTGCATGGGCCCCGACGGCGGCGGCGAGCCCGATGGCGCTCTGGCCGACGCCATCGCCAGCGCCTTCGGCTCCTTCGCCGAGTTCAAGGAGAAGTTCACCACCTCCGCCGCCACCAACTTCGGCTGCGGCTGGACCTGGCTGGTGAAGAACGGCGACGGCGGCCTGGAGATCGTCAACACCACCGGCGCCGGCAACCCGCTGCGCGACGGCAAGACCCCGCTGCTGAACGTGGACGTGTGGGAGCACGCCTACTACATCGACTACCGCAACGCCCGCCCCGGCTATCTGGACGCCTGGTGGAACGTGGTGAACTGGAAGTTCGTGGCCGAGCAGTTCGGCGCCTGATCGCCTCCGCTCTGCCGGGTCGGCCTGCCGGCCGGCCCGGTCGTCGGTGGCGCCTGGCCCTGCTGCTCGTTCTCCTGCCCCTGACCGGGTGCGGCGTGCCCGAGCCCGACTTCCGACAGATCGAATACGCCCCGGGGCGCAGTCTGAGCCTCTATCTTCCCCCCGAACCCGCACCCTCTTCCGGCCACCCGGCCATCCTGCTGTTCCATGGCGGCGGCTGGCACAGCGGCTCTCCGGCCGGCTATCACCGCCTGTGCGCGGAGTTCGCCGGACGCGGCCTCGCCTGCCTGTCGGCCGGCTACCGCCTGATGCCCCACGAGGCCCTGGACCCCGCCGAGGCGGTCGAGGACGCCGGACTCGCCTGGCGCTTCGTGCAGGCCCGCGCCGCCGAACTGGGCCTGGACCCCTCCCGCATCGCCGCGGGCGGCGGCTCCTCCGGCGGCCATCTGGCCCTGATCGCCACCCTGGATGCGCTGGAGGCGGGCCAGCCCCCGCCCCGCGCCCTGCTGCTTTACAACCCGGTGGTGAACCTGGCGAACCGGCCCCAGGGGCGCGCCCTGCCCCGCGAACGCTGGCAGGCCATCTCGCCCCGCCAGCGCCTGCGCCCCGGCCTGCCGCCAATGCTGATCATCCAGGGCGGCGCCGACCGGGACGTGACCCCGGAGACGGTGAGCGACTTCTGCAGCGCGGTGCGCGCCCTGGGCGGCGACTGCCGGCTGCGCCTCTATCCCGGCCAGCCGCACGGCTTCTTCAACTGGGGCTATTCCCGACTCAACTACTACCGCACCCTCTGGGATGCGCTGGCCTTTCTGCACCGCCAGGGGCTGGTGGAGGATCCAGGCCTGGCGACGCGGCTGCTGGGAAGAGATTGAGCCGGGGCCGGTGATGCCCCTTGGGGTCGGGCCTGAAGGCCCTCCCACAAGGAAAGGGTGCATCCGGGGCACCGTCCAGGG